>NZ_JBZMXT010000029.1:0-28694 GCF_058506495.1 Methyloceanibacter sp.
GTCTCCGAGTTGATGACCAAAGAACTCGTCACGGTGAAAGACAATGTCGATATGGATGAAGCGAAGCGGCTTCTCCATCATCACCGTATCGAGAAACTGCTTGTGGTCGACGACGACTACCGCTGCGTCGGGCTTATCACGGTTAAAGACATCGAGAAGGCTCGCGCGCATCCCGACGCCTGCAAGGACGATCAGGGGCGTCTGCGCGTCGCTGCGGCGACGAGCGTGGGAGACAACGGCTTCGAACGGGCCGAACACCTCATCGATGCTGGTGTTGACCTCATCGTCGTGGATACGGCGCATGGCCACTCGCAGCTGGTTTTGGATCAGGTGGGACGCATCAAACGCAGATCAAACGCCGTGCAGGTCGTGGCCGGGAATGTGGCCACAGCCGAAGGCACCAAAGCGCTGATCGATGCAGGCGCCGATGCGATCAAGGTTGGCATCGGTCCGGGATCGATCTGCACCACGCGTATCGTCGCGGGCGTGGGCGTTCCACAGTTCAGTGCATTGCTTGAGTCGGTCGAAGTTGCGAAGAAGGCGGACGTGCCGGTCATTTCCGACGGTGGCATTCGCTATTCGGGCGATCTCGCCAAGGCGCTTGCCGCTGGCGCCGATTGCGTGATGCTTGGATCGCTGCTTGCGGGAACCGACGAAAGTCCCGGCGAAGTCTTTCTCTACCAGGGCCGGTCTTACAAAGCGTATCGCGGCATGGGTTCGATCAGCGCCATGGCGCGCGGTTCGGCGGACCGTTATTTCCAGCAGGAAATCAAAGACACGTTGAAGCTCGTGCCTGAGGGGATCGAAGGGCAGGTACCCTACAAAGGTCCCGCCGGTAGCGTCCTACACCAGCTCATTGGCGGTCTACGCGCCTCAATGGGCTACACGGGCTCTCGCACGATCGCGGATTTCCAAGCCCGCACCCAGTTCATCCGCATCTCCACGGCGAGCTTCCGCGAAAGCCACGTCCATGACGTGACGATTACGCGGGAGTCGCCGAATTACCCGCGCGAGAACTGATACGGGCTTTATTGTTCGTGGGCAGAGCGGCCGTGAGGCGAACGACTCCGCCGATGCAGCCGTTGTGACAGCTACTTGATGCCGAGTGCACGAACCTGGTCGAAGATCCCGGGCTCCAGCTTTTCAGCTGTTCTTAGATCGGCGCTGCCGTCAGTCGGCTGACCGGTTCTGCTCTTCACGACACCTCGGCCAACCAGCGCCAACGCATTGTTGCCCTGAATTTCTAGCGCTGTGTCGAAGTCGGAACCGGCCTTATCGAGCTGATCGTCCAGAACGTACACCCAGCCGCGGTCGATATAGCCTCTCGGCTTTTGCGGATCGAGTTCGATCACTTTGGTGTAGTCGGCGATCGAATTCTCATACTCCTTGCGCTTGCGGTAGATTTCGCCACGCGCTGAGTAGCCATTGATGGCCTTCGGATCGAGTTCGACCTTCTTGTTTAAGTCAGCAAGGGCCGGGTCGAACTGATTCTTGCGGCCGTATACGAGGCCACGCAGCAGGTAATAATCTGCGTCGTCATCTTTCAGTTCGATGGCTTGGTCGAGATCCGCAATCGCCTTGTCGTACTTCTTCATCGCGTCGAAGGCGGCCGCGCGCATCAAATAGCTGTTGGCGCGTTTGGGATCGATGGAGACCGCCGCATTGATTTCCGCCATGGCAGCCTCGAGACTGCCAGTCGCCGACAGGCCCATGGCGCGGACGCTGTGGGCGCGGATGAGCAGCTTCTTATCGTCGCCGCCTGCATCGATGATTTTCTGGCAGGCATCGAGTGCTTCTTTGATCGTGCTCTTGCCGTCGAAGCAGGGGCCCGACGGCAGTTCGTCCTTGGCGGCGGCGGGGGCGGCCAGCAATGCTACGGCCAGCAGCCCCGCAGTGAGGACGGATCCGGCAAAAAACTTGCCAAAAATCTTGGGGAGAGCGCGCATGCGCATGGAAATCCTCCTTAAAAAACGCATTGAACTCTGTTGTTTAACGTAGGTGTAAAAGGGCAGGAACAGTCTCGTCAATTGAACATCCCTTCATGTTAGCGCCACTTAGATAGGGATAGGTGGCAGGGGAGCGTAATCCTGCCTCAAGCCGAAGAGCGCCTCTACAACTGCGGTAGCGGCAGAGTATAAAAATGCAGAGCCGATATGCGTCTGCCACGAAGCGGGGCGCACTCCGAAGGAGATCCCATGTCACTCGCAGCCATACTGCTGCCTATGTTCGTGCAGGTCGCGCTGACCTTCGCGCTGCTGTTCTGGATGATTATCCTGAGGCTTCGGGCCATCCGAAAAGGGGATGTGCACCCGGAAATGGCGGCGTCGCGTCAGGCAGAGTGGCCTCCCTATGTGCAGCAGGTGAGCAATGCATTCCACAACGCGATGGAGATGCCGACACTGTTCTATGTCGTTGTCTTGCTTGGCTTCATGACGAAGACTCTCGACACGACCGTCTATGTGCTCATGTGGATGTTCACCCTTTCCCGGATCGGGCACACAGCTATCCACGTAACAAGCAACAAACTTGCGCATCGGACGCCGATGTTTCTGCTGGGCGCCATTTCACTGGCGCTGATTTGGATCCTGGTTGCCGGTCGTATCCTTGTGTTCCAGACGAACTGATGACTCCGGCAGGACGGGCGAGCGCCGCCATCGAAGTATTGAACGATTTGAACGCTCGCAAGCGGCCCGCCTCTGTTGCCCTGAAGGACTGGGGGCTGGCCCATCGCTTTGCAGGATCGGGCGACCGTGCGGCAATCGGGAGCCTCGTCTTTGATTGCCTTAGGCAGAAAGCCTCGTTGGGCGCGGTCATGGAAGACGATGGCCCGCGCGCCTTAGTCTTGCGCGCTCTGGTGTCGGCCTGGGGTATCAGCGTGGACAACGTAGACAGGCTCTGTGACGGAAGCCGCTTCGCGCCCGAACCACTGACAGATGCCGAGAGGGCGGGACTTGCGCGCGTTCTCTCGCCAGAGGTTCCGGCCTGGATTCGCGGTGATTTCCCAGATTGGCTGGAGCCATCGCTCATGGCCGTTTTTGGCGCGGATGCCGCGGCGGAAGGCGCTGCGCTCTCTGTTCGTGCGCCTGTCGATCTGCGGGTAAATACGCTCAAAGCAAACCGCGATAAGGTCTTGAAGTCATTGGCTCGCTTTGAGCCGTTACGCGCTGCCTTTGCGAAACATGGTTTGCGTATCGCGCCCCGTCAGGGGTCCGCGCGAACGCCAAATGTGGAGGCGGACGGCGCCCATGGCAAAGGCTGGTTCGAGGTCCAGGACGAGGGTTCGCAACTTGCCGCGGCGATGGCAGGCGCAGGCACGCGCGACCAGGTGATCGATCTGTGTGCCGGTGCCGGCGGCAAGACCTTGGCTTTGGCAGCCGCGATGGAGAACACGGGACAGCTGTACGCCTACGACGCCGACCGCCTGCGGCTGCGCCCGATCTTCGAACGCATTCGCCGTGCGGGGGTACGCAATGTGCAGGTGCTAGAAGGCAGCGTGGAAGCCGGATTGGCCCCACTGAAGGGCAAGATGGACAGGGTCTTGATCGACGCTCCCTGTTCGGGGTCGGGGACTTGGCGTCGGCGTCCGGATGCCAAGTGGCGTCTAACCGAAGAGATGCTGACCGCGCGCGCGGCCGAACAAGCGGCGGTACTCGACTCTGGCGCCGAGTTGGTCAAGCCGGGCGGGCAGCTCACCTACATCACGTGCTCGGTGCTGCCGTCGGAGAACCGGGAGCAGATCGACAGCTTCCTTTCGCGTCACGCCGAATTCTCGGTGAGGCCGTGGCGGGAAGCGTGGAACAGTGCGATCGATGTCGAGGCGCCCAGCTCCGCAGATGGGTCCGACGAGATGTTGCTGATGACCCCGCGCAGCCACGGTACGGACGGATTCTTCGTGGCGACGCTCAAACGTGAGCTGTGAGATTACTAAAAAATTATCCATTCCTTTTAATGGTTTACCGCCTGACCCTGCAGTTACGGATCAAGGCGCGCGGACGTCGATTGCTGTCATGCCGTCGCTGGTTCGATGGTGCCCGGCAATCTCAAGTCCGGCCGCAACGATCAAGGTTTCCATCTCCGAAATGCGCCGTGCCTTTCCGCCGGTAATGGCCAGCATATGCAGGTCGAGCATGATGGCCTCTGGATCGTCGAGCGCGTTTTCGGGCATCAGCCGCTCCCAGATCACGACACGTGCGCTGGGCGTCATAGCGTTGCTGCAGTTATCCAAGATCGCGCGGGCGCCCACGTCGCCATGCTGCTGGAGGACACTCTTCAAGACATAGATGTCAGCCTCGACGGGAACATCAGAGACCACGTCGCCCGGCAAGAACGTGATGCGATCTGAGAGCTCCAGCACATCGAACAAGCGGATCGCATCGTCTAGTACTGGAGGGGCGTCGAAGACGATGCCTTCCAGCGACGGGTTGCGGTTCAGCACATCGGTGAGCCAGGCCCCGTAGCCGCCACCCAGGCTCGCGATCACGCCGCCCTCGGGGAGACCACTCAACAGCTCGTCCAACGCTTCGGAGATGCCGCCGGGATTTGCCAGCTCCTCCTTCGCCACATACCGGAACAAAAACCGGCCTTCCTCGGATTTGGACCCGCGCCAATCGGCGGCCGTCTTGTTGAGGGCAAAGGGAAGCGACGGCTCGCCTGTCCGTAACGCGTACATCATCGACATCCAGGGCATCCAATATTGCCCAACAACGACGAAAGCCTTCTCGCTGAGATTCGACGGGTTGCCATAGGTCAGGCACAGGGCGGCCTCTGTCAGCGCGAAGCGGCCGTCGTCCAGCTCCCGGCATAGCTTCATGGCCACGAGCCCGCGCAGGACGCGGCGGAGGGGTTCGGCCTGGAGGCCGAGGTCTTCCGCTAGCGCTTCGGGCGTCCTCGGCTCGGCATTCAGGAGATCGGGCAAACCCGCCGTGATCGCCGTGAAGAGCAGGGCGGCTTCGTGGTAGGACGCGATCTGCTCCCTTAGCCGCTCCTCGATCTGACGCTGCTCTGTCTCGTCCATACGGCTATCTCCCACGCTCCTCCAGTTGCTCTTTGATAGGGGCAAAGCGGGAGATTTCCGAGCGGAAAACTCGTGGGGAACCACGACCCAAAAACCCTGGCCTCCAAGAGACTCCTGCTATAACGAGCGGCTCAAGGAGCCAGCTGGGCGCAATCGAAAAGGCGGAAATGGATCGAGAAGACGTCAGACAGGATCACGCAGCCGGCGCCGAAGATCGGGTGCTGATCGTCGATTTCGGTAGCCAAGTCACCCAGCTGATCGCGCGGCGCGTTCGCGAAGCGGGCGTCTATTCGGAGATCGTCCCCTTCGACAAGGCGGAAGAGGCGCTGGCGGCCATGTCTCCCAAGGCCGTCATCCTATCGGGCGGCCCGGCTTCCGTGCATGAGAGCGGCACACCTCAGGCTCCAGCATCGATCTTTACCAGCGGTGTGCCAGTGCTCGGCATCTGTTATGGCGAACAGGCCATGGTCGCCGCGCTGGGCGGCCAAGTCGAGGCGGGGCATGAGCGCGAATTCGGCCGGGCCGAGCTGGAGGTCGTGGCCGATACGGCGTTGTTCGACGGTGTTTTCTCGCCGGGCGACCGCGCCCAGGTCTGGATGAGCCACGGCGACCGTGTCACCGCGCTCCCCGACGGTTTTCGCGCCGTGGGGGTCTCCACGGGCGCACCTTTCGCAGCCATCGCCGACGATAGCCGCAAGCTCTATGGCGTCCAGTTCCACCCGGAAGTAGTCCATACGCCAAAGGGCGCGGCGATCATCGAGACATTCGTGAGGAAGATTGCCGGCTGCTCCGGCGATTGGAGCATGGCCCAGTTCCGCGCCGCCGAAATCACGCGTATTCGCGAGCAGGTGGGTGCGGGCCTCGTGGTTTGCGGGCTGTCGGGCGGGGTGGATTCTTCCGTCGCAGCCTTACTCATCCATGAGGCGATCGGCGATCAGCTGACTTGCCTCTTCGTGGACCATGGCCTGTTGCGGAAGAACGAGGCAGAAGAAGTCGTCGATCTCTTCCGCGGGCACTACAACATCCCGCTTGTGCATGTGGATGCGTCCGAGCGGTTCTTGCGGGCGCTGGACGGCATCTCCGACCCCGAAGCCAAGCGCAAGATTATTGGGCGGCTGTTTATCGAAGTGTTCGAAGAGGAGTCCGAGAAGCTCGAAGACGCGGCTTATTTGGCGCAAGGCACGCTGTATCCGGATGTGATCGAGAGCGTCTCGGCCACAGGCGGACCCTCTGTCACCATCAAGTCGCACCACAATGTGGGCGGGCTCCCTGAGACCATGAAGCTCAAGCTCGTCGAGCCGTTGCGCGCGTTATTCAAAGACGAGGTGCGCAAGCTGGGGCGCGAGCTTGGCTTGCCGGAGTCCTTTGTCGGGCGGCATCCCTTCCCGGGGCCGGGGCTTGCGATCCGTATCCCAGGCGACATCACGCAAGAGAAGCTGGAGATCTTGCGCGCCGCCGACGCCATCTACCTGGAAGAGATCCGCAACGCCGGCCTCTACGACACGATCTGGCAGGCCTTCGCCGTCCTGCTGCCCGTGCGCACCGTGGGCGTGATGGGCGATGCCCGCACGTACGACTTTGTCTGCGCGCTGCGCGCCGTGACTTCAACAGATGGGATGACCGCGGACTATTTCGACTTTTCCCACGACTTCCTGGGACGCACCGCCACACGCATCATCAATGAAGTGCGCGGCATCAACCGCGTGGTCTACGACATCACGTCGAAACCACCCGGAACGATTGAGTGGGAGTAGGAGGCCTCTGTCTTATCCGCCCCCTACTGCCCCATGTGCTCTAAGGAGAAGAGGTATTGCGTCGATGCCATGGGAGCGTGGCAGGAGCGGCAGGCGTTGAGGTCTTTTTTCAGCGGTTTGCCGTCGGGCGAGAAGATGGCGAAGTCCCAATCGCCGTTCTTGAGGCCGGCCGGATATTTTTCGCCCCAGCCTTCGCCTTTCTCCATGACGGCAACGGCCGCGAACTTGCCGCGCATGCGCCGCCCCAGCGCGCTGGTCTCGATGTTGCCCTCGGCGTCCTTCTTCGCTTTGTAGACTTCGCCCACAAGGATCGAGCCGTTGGGCAGCTCTTTGCCTTCGCGCGCAGCCTCTAGAGCGATGTTGTTTGCGAAAAGCCGGATGATCTGGTCGGGGTTCTGCACGCGGTCGAGACTGAGATAGTTTTCAAATTCTGTCTTGTAATTGGCGGGGAATGAAACGCGCGGCTCTTCCGAAACCGCGACGCCAGCTGTTAAGCCAAGCCCGATCACACCAAAACCCAGCACAAAGGCGAATGCCTTTCGCATGTTGAAATCCTCCCAGCTTGTAGAAGCCCACGGTTGATCCGCAGCTATTGTCGGTCTTAAGTTTACCTTTGGCTTAGCCAAGGCTTCAAGGACATCACGGCCAACCCAAACGCCATCTTGTGCAGAGATGGCGTCGAGACGCGGTTCGCGGGCGCGTCGGCCGGCCAAAGCAGGCTCGCCCTTGAGTTCACCCGGGATTAACCCTCGCCGCTCTAACGTCTTAAATTGATGCAAAAAAGAATTCTGGAGCCGCCGTGCTTGCGTCCGTATTCGACGTAATTCTGGGGCAGGGCGGATCTGGGCTATGCGTGCTGCGTTGGGAGGGCATGTTTCTCGTGCGAGGGACATCTCAAGAGACAACCGAAGTCGACGATCAAGTCGCCCACCCCGTCGCGCAGGTCTTTGGCGCCACACGAGGCCTTTTGGCGGGCCTGTTGGCGGCGGTTGCGCTGTTGTCCTCTTCGACCGCGGCTGCCCAACCGCTTCCTTGGCTTGCGGCCCCGCAGCTTCCTTGGCTTGCGGCCCAGCCGGACAGCGCGCCGAAAGCGGTGACAATCGTCCCGAAGACACGAACTCTGCCGGGATCGCGCTATGTGCCGGGTGTTCAGGCGCCGCCGGTGCCTCAGCCTCGGGCTGTGCCACAGGCCATGACTACGCCACCGGCCATGCCGGCGCCACAAGCCGCGCCGCCGCCATCTCCAGTTATGCCTGTGCCCAACGCGCCTATTGCTGCGCCTGCTCATCAAGCTGCGCCTGGTGTGAGGCCCGCAATGGCTCCGCAGCCTGTGCCACAAGTGCAGCCTGTCCGCCCGGTTATTCCGGGTGTGCCTGTGTGGCTCAATCCGCATATAGGCAGCGGCGAGAACCAAATTGCCGCTACCGTGCTGAAGCGCGCGCGCGATTATCACCAGCGTAAGCTGCGTGCGAGGAAGACAAAGAACCCATGCTACTTTGCCTTCGACGCCACACGCCCGGGCGCGGGCGCAAAGCGCTTCTATGCTATTTGCGAGGATAAGGAGACGTTTCGAGCCTTTGCATCCGGTCATGGCGCCGGGCGCAATTTCGAAGGTCTCGCCGATGTCTCCAACAATGCCAGGTGCGCAAAGAACTTCTCCAATGCGCGCAACTCGCATCTCACTACCGGCGGCGGCTACCTAACCGCCGAGACCCGCACTTCCTTCAAAGGCTATTACAGTGCCGATGATGGGTACACGCCGCTCATGCGATCGTTCGTGCAGTACACAGGCGAAGGCGACACGGCCAACGCCCGCGTGCGTGCCATCGGCGGACATTCCGCAGCGATTGTTCGCTGGCAGTGCCGCTTGAAGTTGCCGTCGAGCAAACATGCCGACAAGAGCGGTTACGTTCCCTACGGCAAGCTAGTGAACTATAGCGCCGGCCGCTCAAGTGGTTGCACAAGTTGGCCCTTGGAGGCGGATGCGCAAATTCTGGCAATCACGAACAACAATCCGACGACGGTGTACATCTATCCCGAGGCGAAAGACATTGTCGCTGTCGGCCGAGCGCTTCGTGCGGGACGATCGCTTTCGCGAGCTGGCCTGTACTGGCATGCCTCATGTCTGAAGGAGATTGGTGAGCCCAATTTCTGGCCGCGGGAAAAGTTCGAACCCGCGCTCATCCAATACAACAAGATGCGAATGGCTTCGAAGTCGCGCACGATCAACGACCTACCTCTCTGCAAGACCGTTGTAGGCGCGCGCTAGATCTTTGCGGCGTGGGATCAGCGCTGTTCGTCTGGGTCAGAGCTCGCCAGGAAGATCGCCGTTCCGACGAAAAGAGGCGACAGCAGGATCACGCCAAAAACGACAAAGATCACTGCCGTCGTGAACGGCTGCGCATCTCCGTACACAAGCGTGCCCAGTCCCCACATGTCGGTGACGAGGAGCGACACAGCAAAGATCGCCACCAGGGCAATCCCAATCGCATATTGCTTCGCGACAAATTTGATCAGATCTGGCATCGGCGGATGCTAACATCTAGCGCGGGAAGAGCGAGTGAGAAATGGCGCCTTCTTTAGGCCGGCCAGGTGGGCCTCCGCATGACCTCTATGAATAGCTTCGAGAACAAGTCCTTCCTTTCCAGTATTCGCGGGGGCGATTTCGCCCATCCTGGGGAGGAGGAGGCCATTGATCTCGTCTTGTCCTATATAAAGCCCAAGCTGCATGAGACCGTGCTGGATGCAGGCTGCGGCTTGGGCGCGACGGCGGATACGATTGGCAAGAAAACGGGAGCCATCGTCGTTGGCGTCGACCTGGACGCGGACGCCATGGCCTACGCCAACGCCCGTTATCAGGACGCGCAATTCATCCCTGGAGACATCGCGCAGCTCGGCGATCTGGCGCTGCCGAAGGTGGGAGTCATCTACGCCTTCAACTCGCTATACGCCTGCCGTGACCTCGAGGCCTGCTTCGACGCATTCACGAAGGTTACGACCCCAGACGCGCGGATCGCCGTGTTCGACTACATCGCCTATGACGCCGCGCTGCTCGCTCAAGCCCATTGCCTGCCGCCCAGCGTGCACACTATGACGGAAATGCGCCAAGCGCCGGCAGCCCAGGGGTGGAGGTGCGCGCGCATCGTCAATCTCGATGTGGAGTACCAGGCCTGGTACGGACGTTTCCTAGTGCGTATGGACGAGAACAGAGAAGCGCTTGCCGCCGCGCGGTCGGCCGAATTCTTCGATGAGGTCCGAAAGAAATATGCCGACATGCGCTCGTGCCTCGAGCATGGGGTGCTTGGGGCCGCATTGCACACCTACGCACGCGCCGACTGATCTGCGGTATGGGGTTACACGGAGCAGTAATGGGGTAAGATCGGCATCAGTTGTGTTGCGTGAATGATTCGCGCCCGCAAGATGCCGCATTGGTGGCACTTTTTTGCGCAGAATCTACAGGCGTAGCAACGACGGGGAATACTAAATCCGGTGCGATTG
Source organism: Methyloceanibacter sp. (assembly GCF_058506495.1). NCBI lineage: Bacteria > Pseudomonadati > Pseudomonadota > Alphaproteobacteria > Hyphomicrobiales > Hyphomicrobiaceae > Methyloceanibacter > Methyloceanibacter sp. Next base: position 10,267 of record NZ_JBZMXT010000029.1, read on the forward strand.
AACCCTCTCAGACTGAGGATTTTCGGCCTGTTTGCTGGTCTAGGCGCTGCAGCGGTTGTCTGGCCGATGGTGCCCGGTGCGCTCGCCGACGAGCACTTTGGCGAGATCCCGCCATGGCTACAGTCCCACGTTGGCGATGGCGACGGTCAGATCGCTGAGCTCGTCCTAAAGCGCGCCCGCGCGTATTACATGGAGAAAGTACTCGACGGTTCTGCAAAGAACGCGTGCTACTTTGCCATGGACGCCACGAAGCCGAGCGTCGCGAAGAGCGGCAGCGTGGCCCGCCGCTTCTACATCATTTGCGAGCACGACATGTCCTTCCGTGCAGTATCGTCTGGCTACGGAAATGGACGCCGGTTGCCCGGAGCGAATTTCGCTAACGGCAAGCGGTGTGCGAAAAATTTTAGCAATGCAGAAGGGTCGAAGCTGACCACAGGCGGTGGGTATGTGACGGCTGAAACGCGAACGTCGTTTAAGGGCTACTATCGGGCTCGTGGCAAGTCCGTGCCGCTTGTGCGCGCGTTTGTGCAGTTCGAGGGGGAGGGCGACACGGCGAATGCGCGGGAGCGCGCAATTGGCGGTCACTCAGCCGTATTATTGCGAAGCATGTGCCTTCGCAAGCGTCCTAAGAGCCCCTACGCGAATGAGAAGGGCTACGTGCCTTACGGGCGGCTCTTGAACTACAGCTCGGGTCGCAGCAATGGCTGCACGAGTTGGACTCCAGAGGACTCCGAGGTCATCGTAGACATGATCAAAGATCGTCCGACGACGGTCTATATCTACCCCGAGTCCCGCGATATTGAGGCTGTTCGAGAGGCCGTGAAAGCGCGCAAGAGCTTATCGAGTGCGGGGCTCTACTGGAGCGCAGGATGTTTGCGCGAGATTGGCTCGCCGAAGTTCTGGCCGAAGGAGAAGCTGGAACCCATCATCGCAAAGTATCGAAAGGCGCGCCCAGCCCCTGCGCCGCGTCCGTTGCCCATCTGCAAATCGGGTTGAGACAATCCAAGCATCGCTTCATCCGCGATCGCGTGATAGGTTTCCCGCGAGACTGAGGGGGGTTGGGCATGGCGCTACTGATCATCGGCATCGTTGTATTTCTGGGTGTTCATCTGCTGCCCACATTTACGCACGCACGCGAAGCGTTGATCGAGAAGCTTGGCGAGAACGGCTACAAGGCGTTCTTCTCCGTCGCGTCGATTTTGGGTTTCGTTTTGCTCATCTACGGTTACGCGAGAGCACCGTTCGTTCCTATTTGGACGCCTCCCATTTGGACGCGCCACTTGTCACTGCTCCTCATGCTGCCAGCGTTCATTTTTCTGGTGGCGGCCTATGCGCCTGGGCGGATCAAAGCGGCCGTGAAGCATCCGATGTTGGCCGCGATCAAGATCTGGGCTTTGGCGCATCTTCTCGCCAATGGCGATCTTGCAGGTATCATCCTGTTCGGATCCTTCTTGGCATATGCGGTTTACGACCGGATTGCGCTAAAGCACCGCCAGCCCACCGAGCTGATCGAGACGCCGGGTCCCGGCACGCCGCGTAACGACGTCATCGCCGTGGTTGTGGGCATTTTGTTCTACGCGGTGTTCCTGATCTGGCTGCACCCGTTGCTAATCGGCAAGACAGTGCTGCCCATGTAGGGCTTTCGGCCCAGGCTTTAGGGCTTTAGGCCAAGATCAGTGTTTGCACTGCACAAAACCCAATAAATCTGGCATAAGACGCGCTGACGCTTCGAACACTCGAGGTTAAGGCCCGTGTCGCATCAAAGCACAATCAAGCGGATTACCGCTCCGGACATTGCCGCACGCAAAGGCACAGAGCCCATCGTCGTGCTGACGTCGTATCACGCGCAAACGGCTGCACTGGTCGATCCGCACGTGGACATTCTGATGGTTGGCGATTCTCTCGGCATGGTGATCCATGGCATGGAGACCACCGTTCCGGTGCCGCTCGATCTAATGATAACCCACGCCCAAGCTGTCGTGCGTGGTTCTGAACGTGCCCTGGTCGTCGTCGATATGCCCTTTGGCTCCTATGAAGAGAGCCCTACCGTCGCGTTTCGGAGTGCAGCCCGCATCATTAAAGAGACGGGCTGCGGTGCGGTGAAGCTCGAAGGCGGTGTTCAGATGGCTGAGACGATTGCCTATCTGACCGCGCGGGGTATTCCCGTGATGGGCCATATCGGCATGACACCCCAGGCCGTGAATCAGCTAGGCGGCTTCGCAGCACGTGGACGCCGCCGTGTCGAATGGACGAGGTTCGAACAGGACGCCCGCGCGGTCGCCGAGGCCGGCGCGTTCTCAATGGTAATAGAAGCTGTGGCTGAGGCGCTCGCTGCGCGGATTACACAAGATGTGCCAATCCCCACGATCGGGATTGGCGCCTCGCCCGAATGCGACGGGCAAGTTCTGGTGCTCGAGGATATGCTTGGGCTTGCGCCGCGTGTGCCGAAGTTCGTCAAGGAATATGCCGAGCTCCGAACCGCCGTCGAAGGGGCAGTCAAGGCCTACGCGCGGGACGTTCGCGCGCGGGCCTTTCCTGCCAAGGAGCATACCTATTCGACGCTGGAAGAGGTGCCTGAGGCCCTCAAAAAGTTCAATATTACGGCTGAATAGCCCTCTCGCTTTCGTCGCTGGTTCGGATGACAGGCGGAGCCGACGCCGGCTTTCAGTCTTGCGCCAGCAAGCGGCCTTCACTATACGGCGTGGGTTAGGCCGGGCGATCGATCCGGTTTCGCACCAGACCTGCAAAGCCGCGCGCTGACGCCGCATGACAATGCCGAAAGAGCACTTGAGCCCATGACCGACAATAGTTTCATTCGTGAGGTCGACGACGCGGTTCGCCAAGAGCGTTACAAGGCGTTGTGGGACAGGTTTGGCATCTATGTCATTTGCCTTGCCTTGGTGCTGATTATTGGTGCGGCGGCATACAATATCTGGAAGTACCTGGAGGAAAGCCAGGCCGAGACGGCGGGCGATGCTTTTACCGCTGCCCTGACCTTGAAGAACGATGCGGACCAGGCCGAGGCTACCAAGGCTTTCGGCGATTTGGCCAAAGATGGCCCTTCCGGCTACAGCATTCTGTCGCGCTTCCAGCTTGCCTCGAGCCAAGCTAAGGCAGGCGAGACTGAAAAAGCGGTCGCTGCCTACGACGAGTTGGCGAAGGATCGACGTGTAGACGCTATCCTGAAAGGGTTGGCTAAACTGCAAGCAGCCAGTCTGCGTCTCGACAATGCTGACTATGCAGAGATGCAAGAACGTCTGAATAGTTTGGCCCAAGGTAAGAGCGCATGGCGCTTCTCCGCGCAGGAGCTTTTGGGGCTTTCGGCGTATCAAAACGACGATCTGAGTGCCGCAGAGGAGCGTTTCAGCGCCTTGTTGGTGGATGCTGGAACGCCGCGCAACATGCGCGATCGTGCCAACGTAATGCTGGCCCTAATCGTCAGTCAGACGGCGGCGGATTCCGACTCCAGCGCTTCGACTGGCGGGTCCAATGAGAGCGAAACAGAAGGTGCTCAGGACAGCGAGACGACGACAAACTAGCCTTCATGGCGGGTGTGTCGTGTCTCCTTATTGTGCTTAGCGTTGTTTGCCCGTCTCACGTATCTTTGCCCACTCGCTTGAAGAACTAAACCCCGCGAACGCTTAGCTATGTCCTTTACCGTCGCCATTGTCGGACGCCCGAATGTCGGCAAATCAACGCTGTTCAACCGTCTTGTGGGTAAGAAGCTCGCGCTGGTCGACGATCAGCCGGGTCTGACCCGCGATCGCCGCGAAGCGGACGTGGTGATCGAGGGTTGCCCGCTAACTTTGATCGACACGGCAGGTTTGGAGCCTGGCGATCAAGGCATGACTGAGCGTATGAGGCTCCAGACGGAAGCAGCGATCAAACAGGCGGATCTTGTTCTCTTCGTAATCGATGCGAGAATGGGCATCACGCCTGCGGACGAGATCTTTGCCGAACTGGTGCGAAAGTACGGCAGGCCTGTCGCGCTGGTGGCCAACAAGTCAGAGGGGCGGGCCGCGGAACAAGGCTTCTATGAGGCGTTCTCGTTGGGGCTGGGGGAACCTCTGGCAATCTCCGCCGAACATGCCCTTGGCGTTGGCGATGTAACGGAGGCCATCGCGGAAGCCTACCGAGATGCGCAAGGCTCGGCGCGTGCGGACGCGGAGCGTGACGATGGCGAGCCGGACGAAGACGGTGTCTATCCCTTGCGGATCGCCATCGCGGGACGCCCGAATGTCGGCAAGTCGACCTTGGTCAACACGCTTGTCGGAGAAGACCGCATGATTACGGGGCCGGAGGCGGGAATCACGCGCGACGCCATTGCCTCCGAGATCCAGTGGGGCTCTCGGCGGTTGAGTATTTTCGATACGGCGGGCCTTCGGCGCAAGGCGCGGATCGAGGCGCGCGCAGAGGTGCTGTCGGTCGGGGATACGCTCCGTGCAATCAAATTCGCCGAGGTGGTGGTTCTCCTGCTTGACGCTGAGAAGCCTTTCGAAAAACAGGATCTACAAATAGCCGATCTGATTGTCCGAGAGGGGAGGGCGATTGTTATCGCTGTCAACAAGTGGGATTTGGTGGAGGATAAGCAGGCGAGTCTCACCGAACTGCGCGAGATGTGTCAGCGCTTGCTGCCCCAGGCTAAGGGTGTGTCCCTAGTGACGCTCTCGGCACAAAGCGGCAAGGGTGTCGATCGGCTCATGGATGCCGTGCTTGCCGCGGACGGGGTCTGGAACAAACGGTTGCCGACAGCCGCGCTCAACCAATGGCTGGAGGAGATGGTGGATGCGCATACACCGCCAGCTGTGTCGGGCCGCCGCCTGAAGCTCCGTTACCTGACCCAGGCCAACGCGCGACCGCCAACATTCGTGGCGTTCTGTTCCCAGCCTAAGGCGTTGCCGGAGTCCTACGTTCGGTATCTCGTCAATGGTTTGCGCGAGACATTCGATTTGCCTGGCGTGCCGATCCGCTTCAACCTGCGCAAAGGCAAGAATCCGTACGTGAAGTCCAAATCGTGAAAGCGGATGTTCGATGAGCGGCGAAACAGAGGTTTTCTTCTATCACCTTGAGAACCGCACCTTAGAGCAAGTGCTACCCGCGTTGCTGGAGCGGTCACTGGAGCGCGGTTGGCGAGCCGCGGTCCAGGCTACAAGCCAAGAGCGGGTCGACGCCCTCAACACGCTTCTGTGGACCTATCGAGAAGATAGCTTCTTGCCCCACGGCGCCGATGCCGATGGTTCCTCCGAGTCCCAGCCAATCTATCTGACCGATACGGACGCGAACCCGAACGCAGCCGCCGTTCGGTTCCTGGTAGATGGTGCGCGCTTGGATTTAGCCGCGGAGTATGAACGCGTCGTCCATATCTTTGATGGGCACGATGCAGATGCCGTCGCGCGCGCTCGGGAAGCCTGGTCGGTAGCCAAGGAGCGAGGGCTCTCGGTGAGCTATTGGCAGCAAGACGAAAACGGACGTTGGCAGCAAAAAGCGTGACGAGTGGCCCGCAACCGTTGGCTAGATCTCGATCCCTGCAAGTCCGAGCACATAGAGCATGGCGAAATAGGCGCCGATGGTCAGGCCGATTGAGACGGCCATGCTCGGATAGAAGCCAACGCCGGACCGCAAAAGTACGGGGAGGCTGAGAAACAAGACCAGCGAGGGCAAAACCAGCCAAAAGATCCCGGTGGATAGGCGGGAGATCTTCTCCGTATCGCCCGTGTCGATATACAGCCAGAACATCGCGAGTATCGAGGTGAGCGGGAGCGAAGCAATCAGTGCGCCGAACAGCGCACTGCGTTTTGCCGCCTCAGAGACCGCGACCACAAGGACGCTCGTCAGAAGAACCTTGATCGTGACATAGAGCATTGGCACATCCTTGCTTGAATTATTCGTTAGACCCGATTAATCGCGATCCGGACTTTGCTTGCCGACTTTAGCGCCGACGCCTTGCGGCTGTCATAGCGGATCGCTATAAGCCCAGCCCAGATTTGAAAGTTTAGAAAGTTTCAGAGATTAGAAGGACTTGACCACATGGCCATCGAACGCACGCTCTCAATCATCAAGCCAGATGCCACCGAGCGGAATATCACCGGCTTGATTGTCGCGCGCCTGGAAGGAGCTGGCCTTCGGGTCGTCGCGCAAAAGCGGGTCTGGTGGAAGAAGAAGCATGCCGAAGAATTCTACGAGATGCACAAGAAGCGGCCTTTCTTCGACGATCTCGTGAAATTCATGGTGTCGGGACCCATCGTCATCCAGGTCCTCGAAGGCGAAGACGCGATCAAAAAGAATCGCGAAGTCATGGGGGCGACAAACCCGGAAGAAGCCGATGCTGGCACAATCCGTAAGGACTTTGCCATCAGCTTGGAGAAGAATTCCGTACACGGATCGGATACACCCGAAAACGCAAAGCGCGAGATCGACCTCTGTTTCAAAAAGAGCGAGATCGTCGGCTAAGCGGCGGCCGGCCCTAGCCCGTCATTACGCCACACGACGCTTCAAAGAGGCGCTCCTGCGCTTGAAGAAGAAGTCGCCCTAGCTGAGTTCGCGAATCCGGAAGGGCAGGCCGCCTTGAGGGCAAAGCGTGACGGTCGCGCGGATCTTCGCCGGCGTCGGGCCCACATATTCAGGCGTGAAGCGCCTGAGGAGCTGGACCAGAGCAAGCGTGTTCTCGATCTGTGAGAGGGCGCCACCAATACAGGCGCGCTTGCCAGCCGCAAAGGGCAGGTAGGAATATTTCCGCCGCTTCTTCGCACGCTCCGGCGCAAAGCGCTCCGGATCGAACTTCTCCGGCTCTTCCCAATATTTCGGGCTGTGATGAGCGATGTACGTCAAGACAGAGACCTTGTCGCCCGCGTTGATCTTGCGGCCGGCGATCTCGTCATCCCCCGCCGCAACGCGGATCAGGCCCCAAATCGGCGGGTAGAGACGCATCGTCTCCTGAATGACCATGCGGGTGTAGCTAAGTTGCTGCACTTGGTTCCAGTCGGGATCGCCGTCGCCACAAACACGACGCGCCTCCTCGCGGACGCGCTCCATGGCTTCTGGGTGCTGGGACAGAAGGTAGAGCGACCAGGCTAGTGTCAGCGCCGTCGTTTCAGTTCCCGCCCAAAGATACTGCTTCATCTCATCGATGACTTGGCGGTGGTCGAATTCCGGGAAATCGGGATCGGCCTCGGCCTCCAACATTGCCGTCAGCAGGGTCTTCTCTCGGTGATCAATCACATTCGCGCCGATAACCGTATCTGGGACCGAATGCCAGACCTCCATCGCCTTGGCAGGATCCTCATCCGTTATCTCTTCGAGCTCGCCACGCACATTCTTGAGTCGAACGGATTTGTGGTTGGTCACGTCCGTGTAGGTCTTTACCTGCTTGAACACGAAGTGCGGGTTGAAGGGCATCTCGCGGTCGAACAGAGCGCGGCACACCATGTCGGCCGCCATGGTCCAGGTCTCTTCCACCATCTCGACGGTCTCGCCTGACTCCGCAATCGCTTGCCAACGGTCCATCTTGGAATCGATAGCGGACATCAAATAGGGGAAATACTCCTCGAACATTTTCGGATGGAACGCCGCCTGCTGCGGAACGCGGATCTTCTGCCACAGCGCGCCATCAATGGTGATCATGCTGCGTCCGAAAACGGGACGGAGTCCGTCGAAATACTTTATGTAATTGTCCGCATTCGTCACGAGAACACGCTCGGCATGCTCCGGCTCGCTTAATAGGACGATGCGTTGGTTCTTGAGATTGACCGGCAGGACGCCCTTGTACTTTTCGCACAAGGCCATGAGGACCTGCATAGGGTTCTCTTGGTTCAAAAGAGCCGAGAGCTTGAACCAAATACTGTCTTCTTCTCCGAGGCCGTGCGACGCAGAGTAGGCGACCGTCATGTCCGCCATTTGAGCCTTCCCTCTTATTGGTGGGCCAAGTGTTCCTGGAGGGCCAAGTGTTCCCACACAGGGCTTAAGGCCAAACCGCAAGATCAGCACTAGGTCTCGGGCAACTTCCGCCTCGCATGACTTCTGCGCGCGGGCCTTAGTTGCGGAGATCGACTGAATAGATGCTGTTCCTAGCATCCGCTTGTCTGCATTGTCTACGGGCCCTTGCGCAGCTGAATATTGCGATACGTCAAGTTCTTGCTGTCACTGAAGGGCTTTCTTTGGCGTTTGGGCAGCCTATTAAGAACTGCCCCTCAGGGGGGGCGAAAAAAGGGCAGGTTCTGCCGGGCCCTTGGGCATGCCGTCCACGAACTCCCCCCGCACTTGCGCCTCCCCGGACGCAACGAGGCGCAAGGCATGAGGATAGAGACGGTGCTCGGCGGTCAGCACCCGCGCCGCTAGTGTCGCCTCGGTGTCGCCGGTCAAGACGGGCACGGCCGCTTGCGCGATGATTGGGCCGTCATCCATCGCCGCCCGCACGAAGTGGACCGTGCACCCTGTTATGCGGGCGCCCGCAGCGAGGACGCGTGCGTGCGTATCGAGGCCCTTGAAAGCAGGCAACAGAGACGGATGAATGTTGAGGTGGCGATCCAGCCAGCACGACACAAAGCTTTCCGTCAAAAGGCGCATAAATCCCGCATTGCAGAGAAGCTCGACACGCGATTGCTTGAGCGCATCATTCAGTGCCGCTTCGAACGTTTCGCGAGACGGGTAGTCTCGATGGTTGATCGTTCGGGTCGGGATGCCTGCTTGCTCCGCGCGGATGAGCCCTTGCACCTCAGGCACGTTAGAGATCACGAGAACTATCTCTGCCGGATAGTTTGGCATCTGAGCGGCATCGATGAGCGCCTGCAGATTGCTGCCACGGCCCGAGACGAGAACACCAACGCGACGCCGCGCGCTCATGCCCCGACGACCCCGGCGTCGAGCACGACCGCCGTGCCATCACCTCGTTCGGCAAGCAAACCGATCTGTCGTGCTTCTTCGCCCAGGCTGGCGCTGACGCGATTGACATCGTCGGGCGATACGGCAGCGACCATGCCGATACCGCAATTGAACGTGCGAAACATCTCATGTGCGTTTAGCCGCGCTTCACTCTGGAGCCAGGAGAAAACAGGCGGCATCTCGACGGCCTCGATGTCGATCCTGGCTGATACCGTCGTGGGCAAGATGCGAGGCAGGTTGTCAATCAGGCCGCCACCGGTAACGTGGCATAACGCCTTCACGGCCCTTGGGTTTGTACGAATCGTATCAAGTAGTTGGCGGACATAGATGCGGGTTGGGGTGAGTAGAACCTCCCCAAGTTTGTATTCGGGCGCGAAGGGGGCCGGGTCATCCCAATCAAGGCCGCTTTCTGCAACGACGCGGCGCACGAGTGAGAAGCCGTTCGCGTGAATTCCTGATGAGGGCAGGCCGATCAGCACGTCTCCGGCTGAAACATCCGGCCTTGGCAGAATGGCATCCCGTTCTACGGCGCCCACTGCGAAACCTGCGAGGTCGTAGTCACCGTTCCCATACATTCCAGGCATCTCGGCCGTTTCGCCGCCAATCAGCGCGCAGCCGGCTTGTTGGCATCCGTCGGCGATGCTGGCGACGACCTGGGCAGCAACGCCTATTTCCAGCTTCCCAGTTGCAAAATAGTCCAGGAAGAAAAGCGGTTCTGCACCTTGGACAATGAGATCGTTGACGCACATCGCCACAAGGTCGACGCCGATTCCCTGATGCAGACCTGTATCAATGGCGAGTTTCAGCTTGGTCCCGACGCCATCGGTGGCGGCGACAAGAACAGGGTCTTTGAAGCCGCAGGACGCGAGGTCGAACAGGCCGCCGAAACCGCCCAAATTCCCAAGGACGCCCGATCTCTTGGTCTTTTCAGCGAGCGGGCCGATTGCATCCACGAGAGCGTTTCCGGCATCGATATCGACGCCTGCCTCGCGATAGGTGAGCGGCTTGCTTTTCGGCATGGACTCTTTGAGCTTAGAGACGTTGGACGGGCCACGGGGATCCGGGCCTGCGGCGACACGGCATGCAAAACCCAGGGTTCTGTCATACCACTCTTGGCAGGCATGGGGGCCCGAGGCAAGGGGCCGGGTGGGGCGCCTGAAAGGGGCTGCGGAGACCGCGCAGTCTGATAATCTCCGGGCCGGGAAGAACTCAGAATACAAAGACGCTCGGGAGAGGCGCCGGTGAACATCCCCAATACGCTGACATTTGCGCGGATCGTGTCCGTCCCGCTGCTGATTTGGCTTATCATCGAGGGGGATTTCTTCGCCGCATTCGTGGTTTTCATGCTCGCGGGCATATCCGATGCCGCGGACGGTTACCTCGCCAAGCGGTATGGCTGGCATACCGAGCTTGGTGCCTATTTGGACCCGATCGCAGACAAGGCCTTGCTGGTTGCGATTTATGTCGCGTTGGGCCTTTCCGGCCACTTGCCGGTCTGGCTTGTGATCATTGTGGTCAGCCGCGACATCCTCATCGTCGGCGCGGTTGTGCTCGCCTGGATCATGGGGCGGCCCGTTGAGGTGAAGCCGCTGGCCGTCAGCAAGATCAATACCTTCGCTCAAATCGCTCTTGCCGGGCTTGTTCTAGCCCAACTTGGGCTCGGCTTGGGCGTCGATAGCCTAGTGCGCGTGCTCATTTGGATCACGGGCGGCTTTACGATCTTGTCCGCCTTCGTCTATTTCCTCGGATGGCTGCGGCACATGATGAGTTACGAGCCCGAGCTTTCCGAGGCTCGGCCAGAACTAAAATCTGCAACCTCGCGGCCGGGCGTCCAGGGACAGCGCGCGGAAAGCGGTGGAAATGGTGCAGCGCGACCCCAGGTACGAACACCGTGAGCCCCGGACAACTCGCATTCGATCTGCCGCATCGGGCCGCCTTGGGCGTGGAGGACTTTCTCGTCAGCGAGTGCAACCTCGCGGCGGTCCGCATGGTCGACGCTTGGCCGGATTGGCAAGAGCCGGCGCAGGTACTCGTTGGTCCGGCTGCGAGTGGAAAAACGCATCTCGTCCGGGTTTGGCAGGAAAGGTCCGGGGCCGAAGCACTCGATCCTCGCGGTCTGGATGTCGCTTCGTTTGACGCACGACCGGCCGGGTCTTCGCTTGTTGCCGAGGACGTCGATCGAGCTGGCTTCGATGATCGCACGCTGTTCCATCTCCTCAACCTCGCGCGGGAGAAGCAATTCTCAGTTCTGATGACAGCCCGGATAAGCCCCAATCGCTGGCCATTTGCCTTACCGGACCTACTCTCACGCCTCAGCTCCATACGGGTCACGGAAATCGGGGCTCCGGACGAGGCATTGCTAAGAACGGTGATGCTCAAACATTTCTCGGACCGTCAGCTGTCTATCGAGCCCAAAGTGCTCGAATTCTTGGCCCTCAGGATCGAAAGGTCCTTAGAGGCAGCCGCCGAGGCGGTCGATGCTGTGGACCGGGCGGCTTTGCGATCCGGCAAAAAAATCAGTCGGCAGCTGGTGACCGAGGCGCTTGAGAGGCCAGCGCCGATGGACTAGGGCCCGGATTTGACCTTTGCCGTTACCCTGATGATACAGTTGCAGGCTTAAAATTTAAGCTCTGCCGTGAATGGGCTGGCGGGCGCGCAAGGCCCTTTGTTGCAAGAGGATATCGATGAACATTCCGGAAACGATAGAGCCGGAGGGCGCGGTTGCCCGAATCGCGGCTTATGGCCCGAGCCGCTATTTCAATCGCGAGCTGTCCTGGTTGAACTTTAACAAGCGCGTGATGGAGGAGGCCGAAAACGAACGCCATCCATTGCTGGAACGGCTTCGCTTCTTGTCGATTTCCGCCAACAACTTGGACGAGTTCTACATGGTTCGCGTGGCGGGTCTGCGCGCGCAAATGGTGGCTGGGATTGAGACACCGAGCCAGGACGGCCTGACCCCGGCCCAGCAGCTCGATCGGATAAACCGCTCTGTCGCTGAGCTGACCGCGCATCAACAAGAAAACTGGGTGAACTTGGAAGCGCTCCTCGGCGAGGCCGGCATTCATGTCCTCAGCGCAGACCAATTGACAATTGAGGAGCGCAACTGGCTCGAGGATCACTTCCTAAACTTGATCTTTCCAGTATTGACTCCGATCGCCGTCGATCCGGCTCATCCATTTCCTTTCATCCCGAATTTTGGGTTTACGCTGGGCCTAGAGCTCGTGCGCGAAGCGTCGTTCCGGACGATGCACGCGCTGTTGCCAATTCCCTCTCAACTCGACCGGTTCATACGGCTCCCGCAGGGAACCGACGAGACTGCAGGCATTCGTTTCGTCCGTTTGGAGACGGTCGTGGGGATTTTCGTTCCTCGGTTGTTCCCAGGTTACCGAGTACGGAGCCAGGGTGCGTTCCGGGTCGTGCGCGACAGCGATATCGAGGTCCAAGAAGAAGCGGAAGACCTCGTGCGCGTGTTTGAGTCGGCGCTGAAGCGCCGCAAGCGCGGCTCGGTCATCCGGCTTGAGATGGAAGCCACCATGCCGTCACGGCTGCAACGGTTCGTGATGCAGGAACTCAAGGTCACCGAACGTGAGAGCTTCGTGCAAAAAGGGCTGATCGGGCTCACGGACACCGATCAGCTCATTGTCGCCGATCGCCCCGACCTCAAATTCGCGCCCTATGTCAGCCGATTCCCCGAGCGCATCCGCGAGCATCACGGGGATTGCTTCGCGGCTATCGCCAAGAAGGACATTGTGGTCCACCATCCTTACGAGTCCTTTGACGTTGTGTTGCAGTTCCTCAAGCAGGCCGCAGCGGATCCCGATGTCGTCGCAATCAAGTGGACTTTGTACCGGACGAGCAAGACCTCACCCATCATTGAGGCGCTGAAGGAAGCGGCGGAAGCCGGTAAGTCGGTAACGGCGGTCGTCGAGCTCAAGGCCCGCTTTGACGAAGAGGCCAACATCAAATGGGCTCGCGATCTGGAAGGCGCCGGCGTTCAAGTCGTCTACGGTTTCATCGAGTTGAAGACCCACGCCAAGCTCAGCTTGATCGTCCGGCGCGAGCGCGGCGAACTGGCCACGTACTGCCATGTGGGGACGGGGAACTATCATCAGGTCACCGCCAAGATCTACACAGATCTCTCCTATTTCACCGCCGACCGATCTATCGGCAACGATCTCTCTCGTATCTTCAACTATGTGACGGGTTATGCCGAACCGGCTGAGCTTGAGTCCCTGGTGGTCTCGCCCGGCGGAATTCGGGCACGAATCCTCGATCATATTCGCGAGGAGATGTATCACGCCAAGGCCGGCCGCCCCGCAGCCATCTGGATGAAGATGAACTCGCTGGTCGACCCCGAAATTATCGACGCGCTCTACGAAGCAAGCCAATCTGGAGTCGAGATTGACCTCGTTTGTCGCGGAATATGCTGTCTCCGCCCCGGTGTGCCCGGCTTGTCGGAGAATATCCAGGTGAAGAGTATTGTCGGGCGTTTTCTGGAGCACTCCCGCATCTATTGTTTTGGCGCTGGCCATGGTCTGCCGCACCGAAAGGCGGCTGTGTATATCAGCTCTGCGGATTTGATGCCCCGAAACCTAAACCGACGGGTCGAGGCCATGACCCCCATCAAGAACCCTACGGTGCACGAGCAGATCCTCGATCAGATCATGGTCGCGAATCTCAAGGACAACCTTCAGAGCTGGCGCGTGCTGCCGGACGGAAACTCCGCGCGGGTCGAAGTCGGGGAGGGAGAAGAGCCTTTCTGCGCCCAAAACTACTTCATGACGAACCCTAGCCTCTCCGGGCGGGGAACTTCTCTACCGGAAAACATGCCTCCGCGCTTTACGCGGGTCGATGAGACCATCTAGTCTCTCGCCATGGCTGGGAGGAAGAAACGCGCGCCGGTGGCCGTTGTTGATATCGGCTCCAACTCGGTTCGGCTGATCGTCTACGATGGCGCCACGCACGCGCCCGCACCTTTGTTCAACGAGAAGGTTCTGTGCGGGCTTGGCCGGTCGGTCGCGACAACCGGGAGCCTTGAGCCTGCCGGCGTGGCGCGCGCATTTCGGGCGCTGCGGCGTTTTCGAGCGCTAATCGCACAGCTGCATGTGCATCGGACTGAGGTCATCGCGACCGCCGCGGCACGCGATGCGAAGAATGGTGCAGAGTTCATCGCTAAGGCCGAGGAGGTGTTGGGCAATCGTGTCACGGTGCTGTCGGGCACGATGGAGGCGGAACTCGCTGCGCTCGGCGTTGTCTCGGGGATTTATGCGGCCGACGGATTTGTCGGCGATCTCGGAGGGGGCAGCCTAGAGCTTGTCGATGTTCGAGGTGGCCGCTTGTCCAACGCGCTTACGCTTCCGCTCGGGGGACTTCGCCTGATCGACGTGTCCGGCGAGAATCTCAAGAAGGCGCGAGAGATCATCGATTCCGAGTTCTCCAAGGTAACTTGGCTTGAGAAGGGACGGGGCCGAGACTTTTATGCGATCGGAGGGACCTGGCGTGCTACAGCACGGCTGCATATGGCTAAGACCAACTACCCATTGCGCGTGATGCACAATTACCGAATCGATGCGCCGGACGCTTTAAAGTTTGTGGGTACGCTTCAAAATGAGCTGAACGAGGACATGCCTGGTCTCCGTGACATATCCAGCGCAAGGCGAGAGACGCTGCCCTACGGAGCTCTGGTGCTCGAACGCCTGATCAAGCAGATGAAACCGAGATCCATCGTGACGTCTGTCTTCGGCATCCGCGAAGGGCTTCTCTATAGTCTGCTCAGCGCGGAGGAGAGGGTCAAAGATCCGCTCATCGAGGCGTGCCATACACTCGCGTTGCAACGCTCCCGCTCTGTCGAGAATGCCAATGAGTTGCTGGCTTGGACGGACGACCTGTTCCGCGTGCCCGGGCCGGTGGAGACGCCAGAGCAGACTCGTCTGCGCCACGCGGCCTGCTTGCTCTCGGATATCGGCTGGCGCGCGCATCCCGACTACCGGGGAGCTCAGAGTCTTAACCTGATTGCCAATGGCGACCTCATTGGCGTCGATCATCCCGGGCGCGCATTTTTGGCCCTGACCGCTTACTACCGTAACGAGGGCGTGGTGAGCGACGCCTTAAGCCAGAGCCTTGTCGAGCTGGTTGATAAGGAAGCGCTTAGGCGCGCGAAGATTCTGGGTACTGCGTTTCGTGTCGCGCACATGGTGTCGGCGGCCATGCCGGGAGTGTTACCTCACACACCTCTCGGCTACGAGGGGGATAGGCTCGTTTGGACCTTGCCCGAGCCATATGCCGATCTCGAAGGCGAACGTGTCAGCCGCCGTTTCAAGACGCTCGCCAATCTCTTGGATTGTGAGCCCGAAATACGCATCGGAGTGTCGTTTCAGCGTGCTGCGAGTTAGCAGAGCGCTGCCGCCAACGATCCCGAACTTGCTGAATCGAGGAACAATCCTTAAATCATTGCAGGCGAAGAGACTGTTGCCCAACCTAGGGTTCCCGCACACTCTTCGGTCTCATTTTTTCGACAGCGCCCAAGTCCCAAGGCGGGCCCAGACGACAGCTCAAACCTGAGACACCGATGGCAGAGGATCTTTATTCCGTACTAGGGGTCGCCAAGACCGCGACCGCCGATGAAATCACTAAGGCCTACCGCAAGCTCGCGAAAAAGCTGCATCCAGACCTCAACCCTGGCGATACGGTTGCAGAAGAGAAGTTCAAAGAGATCTCCAACGCGTATTCGATCTTGAACGACGAGGAGAAGCGCGGGCAATACGACCGAGGTGAGATCGACGCGAGCGGGCAAGAGCGGCCCGAGGCGCGCTATTATCGCGAATACGCCGGCAGTCCGGGCGGTGCGCGTTACCACTCCTCTGCAGGCTATGAAGACATGGGCGATTTCAGCGACCTTTTTGGCAACATGTTTGGCGGCGGCGGCATGCATGGGGCAGGGATGCATGGTCGCGGTCAGCGCGGCGGCGCGCGCTTTTCCATGCAGGGGCAGGATGCCCAGTACCGTCTCGACATTCCGTTTCTCGATGCGGTAAACGGCACGAAGACCCGCATTACGCTTCCAGATGGTAGTACGTTGGATGTCACGATCCCACCCGGCGTCGATGAGGGCCAGGTCCTACGGCTCAAGGGTAAGGGGCATCCAGGACTCGGCGAAGGTCCGCCAGGGGATGCGTTGGTCGAGGTCGGTGTGAGGCCTAGCAAGGTTTTCAAACGCGAAGGCAACGACATTGTCGTGGAACTGCCGATCAGCCTCGACGAAGCGGTGCTTGGCGGCAAGGTCGAAGTACCAACGATTGGCGGGAAAGTGTCAATGAACGTGCCGGCGGGCGCCAACTCGGGGCAGACACTCCGGCTAAAAGGGCGGGGTGTCAAAGGGAAGGGCGATCAACTTGTGAGGCTAAATGTGATTATGCCCGAGACGATCGACGACGACCTAAAGCGCTTTATCGAGGAGTGGAAAAAAACCCACGCCTATGATCCACGGCGGACGATGAAGGAGCAAGCGTGATGCTTACCGAGGAGGATGTCGTCGCGCGCGTTTCACGCCTCACGGTGACGCGGTTGCGTGTGTACGTATCTCAGGGACTGATCAAGCCTGAGGAAGATGGGACCCCGGGCTATTCCGAAGCCGATCTCGCTCGGGCGGCGCTGATCTGCAATCTGGAGGACGAGATGGGTTTCCAAGAGGAAGACGTTCCCGTCCTCCTCAACCTCATCGATCAGATCCATGGGTTACGCGCAGAACTGCGCGGCTTCGTCGAGGCGGTCGAGGCACTGCCGCCTGATATTCGGGCGACGGTACGGCTGCGCATTGAGCAGCGGCGGCGGAGCTAGCCCATGTCTCCGGGGACCCTTATCTTTTATGTGCTGCTGGTGATTTTGCTCACCATGGCTAGCGTGCAGTACGGCCTCGGGCGACTGCCAGGTGATATCGTGGTGGATCTTGGAAGCTTCTATTTCTATGTACCCTTCACCACAGGTCTAATCGTCGCGTTGCTCCTAGGAGGGATCTTCTGGCTCTTCCGACGGTAGAACCGTCACCGAACCCTCGCGGATTGTCAGAGACAGTTCTCCACGCTTGAGCGCCAACGCATCTTCGCCAAAGAGCTTGCGCCGCCAGCCGCGTAAGGCCGAGGTGTCTGAATCGTTAGAGCGTGCGATCTGTTCGAGTTCGTCCGTTGTGGCGATCAACTTCGGCGCCACGCCGTGGCGTCCAGCCGTTGCTTTCAGCAGAACACGCAGCAAGTCCATGACGGCCTGGGCCTCGGGTGGCATTGGCGTGCCGCGCTGAAGGGTAGGCACGGAGGCGGGGTCACGCTGTAGGCCGCGCTGCACGGCCTCAAGCACAGCCCGGCCGCGTGAGGATCGGGCGAAGCCGTTGTGTAGGGATCGCAGCCCTCCGAGGTCTTCGATGGTGCGTGGCGCTTGCCCGGCGATGTCATAGAGTGCTTCGTCCTTCAGCACGCGAGAGCGTGGGACGTCCTGACTCTGCGCCTCGCGTTCCCGCCAGGCCGCCAATTCCATCAGAATAGCCAGCGCCTTCTGCGTCTTGATGCGCATTTTCAGTCGCCGCCAGGCTTGCTCTGGATGAAGCTCATAGGTTGCTGGATCGGTGAGGACGGCCATTTCTTCGTTGAGCCAGCTCGCCCGTTCGGACTTGTCTAGCTGAGTTCGAAGTTTTGGGTACAGGTCGCGCAAATGGGTTACGTCGCCGAGGGCGTATGTCAGCTGCCTCTCCGAGAGCGGCCGGCGGCTCCAATCCGTAAAACGCGAGCTCTTATCGAGATTTCGACCAAGCAGGCGCTTCACCAGCATTGCGTAGCTGACCGCTTCGCCAAAGCCGCAAACCATCGCAGCCACTTGCGAGTCGAAGATTGGGTGAGGCACCACGCCTGCCATATGGTGAATGATCTCAATGTCTTGTCGGGCTGAGTGAAAAACCTTCAGCACGTTCTCGTCGACCATCAGATCGAAGAAGGGCGCAAGATCGACATCGGGCGCCATATTGTCGATGAGAACCTCGGTATCGCCGCCCGCGATTTGGATGAGACACAAGCGCGGCCAAAAGGTCTGCTCGCGCATGAACTCCGTATCGACGGCGATAAACGGTGCCTTTGCGAGGTCGGCGCAAGCCGCCTCGAGGCCTTCTGTGGTTGTGATGAGATTCATGAGTGGCGGATATAGCCCAAGGAACCCCGCATGGCCAAGGAAACTAATGGACCAGCACCACTTGACGGGATGGCAGCGGGAGATTGCGATGCGGCGCCGCCTTTGGCTCGGCGGGCCTAGAAAGACGTGTCGGCGCCTTGACAAAAGGAGGTATCCCATGCGCTGTTCCGCTCGCCTCCGAACCGGCGGCCTTCGCGGCAATTCAGCCCTCCGCCAAAGATCATAGAGCCATGCACGCTTTTCGCACTCACACTTGCGGCGCGCTTCGCAGCGCCGATGTCGGGAACACCGTTCGCCTCTCTGGTTGGGTCCACCGCATCCGCGATCATGGTGGGCTGCTGTTCATCGATCTACGGGACCACTATGGGATAACGCAGATC
>NZ_JBZMXT010000030.1:0-27437 GCF_058506495.1 Methyloceanibacter sp.
ATAGGGCACGGATTGCAGGTAGGTTTTGTGCTCGATTAGCTTCTCCGTCCCGCGGTGAAGCAGGCCAATATGCGGATCAACGCGTTCGACGACTTCGCCGTCCAACTCAAGAACAAGACGCAAGACACCGTGGGCAGCAGGATGCTGCGGACCAAAATTGATGGTGAAGGTTCGGTCGCCGTCCTGCGGAATTCCAGCATCGGGGTTGCCGCCCGCCGGCTTGCGATCAAAATCGGGGACAATTTCCTTATGAGCGTCGATTTCGGTGTCGGCCATTAGGCGGGAGTCTCCTCCAAAGGTTTGTCGAGGACGTTGGTGCGCTTTTGCTCGACTCCCCGCTCGAACCGGTCCCACGTCACGATAAAACGATTGTGCGTGCCCTCTCCAATTTCATGGACGCCATCATGCGCGCGCACGCGAAAGTTGGCTCGAGGCCCTCTTACTTCGATGCATTCCACATCGACGCTAACCGTGAGGCCCGGCGGTGTGGGCGAAACATGCGATACGTCGATATGCACACCGAGGCTTCCCTCGCCCTCTTCCAGGTGCGGCTCGAGCAACTGCATGCAGGTCCACTCCATCAGTCCCACCATGAATGCTGTCGCAAAAACTTCAGGCATGACTTGGAGCTCGGGCGACTCCTCATACACATAGGGTACTGTTTTAGTGGGAGGCACCTTGTAGGCAAAGCTGTGCTTTAGGCCAGGGCGAAGACTGGGTTTCACGACTTATCTTCTCCTTCCTCGACGACACTGGCCTTCTCGTCGCCGGGGATTGCCGTTCCCATGCCCTCCCAGGGGCTAAGATAGTCGAAGTCGCGATAGTCCTGCATGAGCTCTACCGGCTCATAGACGACGCGCTTCTGCTCGTCGTCGTAGCGGAGTTCCACAAATCCCGTAAGCGGGAAGTCCTTGCGGAGTGGGTGTCCCTCGAATCCATAGTCCGTGAGAATTCGGCGAAGATCCGGGTGCCCCTCGAATTCGACGCCGTAGAGGTCGAACGCTTCGCGTTCGAACCAGTTTGCGGCAGGGAAGATCTCTACAATGCTCGGGACCGGCGTATCCGCATCAGTCGTCACGCGCACGCGGAGGCGCAGGTTCTTCCATGGGCTCAGGAGATGATAGACGATGTCGAAGCGCTCCTCACGCTCGGGATAGTCGACGCCGCAAATATCGACCAAGCAACCGAAGCGATAAGCCTGTTCGTCTCTCAGAAACAACATGACATCGCTGATCTGATCGCGCTCGACTTCAAGCGTCAGCTCGCCGTGGTTTACGGCGAAGCCAGTGAGCTTCGAGCCAAGCTTCCCAGAGAGGTCGCTGGCCAGCCTGTTCAGTTCGTCGTCCATCAAGGCCCCGAGGACTTGTACGGTTCAGCGCGTGATCGTGCCCGTCCGCCGAATCTTCTTTTGAAGGAGGAGCACGCCATACACCAAGGCTTCGGCCGTAGGCGGGCACCCGGGAACGTAGATGTCCACGGGCACGATACGGTCGCAGCCGCGGACAACCGAGTACGAATAGTGGTAGTAGCCACCGCCATTGGCGCAAGAACCCATGGAAATAACGTAGCGGGGTTCCGGCATCTGGTCGTACACCTTTCGCAAGGCAGGCGCCATCTTGTTGCACAGCGTGCCGGCAACGATCATGACGTCGGACTGACGCGGGCTCCCGCGCGGCGCGAAACCAAATCGCTCCAAATCGTATCGCGGCATCGACGCTTGCATCATCTCCACAGCGCAACAGGCGAGCCCGAACGTCATCCACATGAGGGAGCCCGTCCGAGACCAGTTGATTAGGTCGTCGGCGGTGGTCAGAAGGAATCCTTTGTCGGCAAGTTCGTCGGAGAACGTGCCGAACGACGTCGCACCGGTCGATATAAGGCCGCCACCCCTGCCCTCGGTCTCCAACGTGATCTTTGGCATCAATTCCATTCGAGTGCGCCCTTCCGCCACTCATAAACAAACCCGACGGTCAGCACGCCGAGAAACACGATCATTGACCAGAATCCCAGGGCCGGCAGTCCATCGAACGCAACGGCCCATGGGAACAGGAACGCGACCTCTAGATCGAAGATAATGAATAGAAGAGAGACCAGGTAGAAGCGCACGTCGAATTTCATGCGCGAGTCGTCGAAAGCGTCGAAACCGCACTCATAGGCCGAGACCTTTTCAGGATCCGGGTTGCGCACGGCAATTACATTGGGAATCACCAGCAACGCCGTGCAAATCACGAACGCGATCCCGATGAAGATAACGAGAGGCAGGTAGTCGAGGAGCAACTCGCCCATGGCACAAGGAAGCCTTCTTCCAACGTGTACTGCGCGTCGACGGGCCAAAGTGGCGGGAGTGACGGGACTCGAACCCGCGGCCTCCGGCGTGACAGGCCGGCGCTCTAACCAACTGAGCTACACCCCCTACCGGGCCGTAACCACGGCCGGAGGCGAGCTACAGCATGTACGGCCTTGGATTTTGGGTGTCAAGGCGGCCCGGGTAAAGAGGATAGGATGCCTTGCGTCGAGATGCCGCTCGGCCCTTTCGACGGCACCAAGAATCGAAGACTCGCAGTACCGCGGCCATATTATCGAGGCGGAATTCCGAAGATCAAAGTGGACGAGTGGTGGGCGGTGACAGGCTCGAACTGCCGACATCCACGGTGTAAACGTGGCGCTCTACCAACTGAGCTAACCGCCCATCCCGTCAGGGAAAGACTTGAGCGCAAGCGTTAGACCAAGATGGACTGCATGCCAAGGGCACGCTGAGCCAATTGTGGTCGTGCTGGGCCTGTCCAAAAAAGACGAAGCCCCGCAAATGCGAGGCTTCGCCTAAACGTCGCTGAACGGTCGATTAGCCGCTTAGCCGTTGACAGCCTCTTTAAGAGCCTTGCCGGCACGGAACTTCGGAACTCGAGAGGCCGGAATCTGAACTTCAGCCCCCGTGCGCGGGTTTCGGCCAATGGAGGCCTTACGCTGCGCGACTTGGAAGTTTCCAAAACCAACAATGCGCACTGTGTCGCCACCGCTCAAAGC
Source organism: Methyloceanibacter sp. (assembly GCF_058506495.1). NCBI lineage: Bacteria > Pseudomonadati > Pseudomonadota > Alphaproteobacteria > Hyphomicrobiales > Hyphomicrobiaceae > Methyloceanibacter > Methyloceanibacter sp. Next base: position 3,025 of record NZ_JBZMXT010000030.1, read on the forward strand.
CTTCTCGATATTTCTGAACGTCGCGTCGACGGCCTTCTCGGCGGCATCCTTCGACAATTCGGATTCTTTCGCCACTTGGGCAACCAGCTCTGCTTTGTTCACGATGTTATCCTTTCGCTCGGCCCCAGGGTTGGGGCGCTTGCCATGAACCCTTCGTCCCTCTCGGGTTCGCTCCGATTCATAAACAAGTCATGTATGAGTCGCCCAAAAAGCACGGAAAATCAACATTCTTAGCCGAATCGGTGCATAACGCACGACCAGACAAATGGGGCGGTTTAGCGGCGACGAAAATGAGCGGCGACTGGATCAGTGGGCTGTGACGCCTCTTCCAGACTCGTCCTTGTTGGGAACCACCTGCGATGATCCCTCTCCTTCCTCCTCCCAAACGATGGGCTGAGGCGCTCGGGTGAAGGCAATCTTCAAGACTTCCTCCACGCGGGAGACCGGCATTATCTCAAGCTCGTTCTTAAGTTTGTCCGGTATCTCTGCCAGATCTTTGACGTTTTCTTCTGGGATGATCACGGTCTTAATGCCGGCGCGCAGCGCTGCGAGCATTTTCTCTTTGAGGCCACCGATGGGAAGCACCCGGCCACGAAGCGTTATTTCGCCAGTCATTGCCACGTCACGCCGAACCGGTATACCAGTCATGAGCGAGATAATCGCGGTAGCCATGGCTACGCCTGCGGACGGCCCGTCCTTGGGGGTCGCCCCCTCAGGAACATGAACGTGGATATCCCGCCGCTCGAACAGCGGCGGCTCGATGCCGAAATCCACGGCCCGGGAGCGCACATACGCGCTTGCGGCCTGAATCGATTCTTTCATGACATCCCGGAGATTGCCGGTGACCGTCATCTTACCCTTACCCGGCATCATGACGCCCTCGACGGTGAGGATCTCGCCACCGACTTCAGTCCAAGCAAGCCCGGTCACAACCCCAACTTGGTCTTCCAGCTCTGCCTCGCCATAGCGGTACTTCGGCACGCCGAGATAGTCGGCCAAATTGTCTTCGGTGACCGTCACTGTGGTGTGGTCTGTGGTCAAAAGCTCCTTGACCGCCTTACGGGCCAACTTAGCCAACTCGCGCTCCAAGCTGCGAACGCCAGCTTCGCGCGTGTAACGGCGGATCAGCTCTTGTAGAGCGCCGTCCTCAAGCGTGAACTCTTCCGTTTCTAAGCCGTGGTTCTTGATCTGCTCAGGGATCAAGTGGCGCCGCGCAATCTCGACCTTCTCGTCCTCTGTGTAACCGGCGATACGAATGATCTCCATCCGGTCCATTAGGGCCGGCGGAATGTTCAACGTATTCGCCGTTGTCACGAACATGACGTTCGAGAGATCGTAGTCCACCTCGAGATAGTGGTCGTTAAAGGTGTTGTTCTGCTCTGGGTCCAGCACCTCAAGGAGGGCAGACGCGGGATCGCCGCGGAAGTCGGCGCCCATCTTGTCGATCTCATCCAAGAGGAACAGCGGATTGACCTTCTTAGCCTTCCGCATCGACTGAATGACTTTACCGGGCATCGAGCCAATATAGGTGCGACGGTGCCCGCGGATTTCAGCTTCGTCCCGAACGCCGCCAAGGCTCATGCGCACGAATTCGCGGCCGGTGGATTTTGCGATCGACTTCCCGAGAGAGGTCTTACCCACACCGGGCGGACCAACGAGGCACAGGATTGGTCCCTTGAGCATATTGGTCCGGTTCTGCACCGCTAGATACTCGACGATGCGATCCTTGACTTTCTCCAACCCGTAATGGTCATGGTCGAGAACCTTTTGCGCGTCGTCCAGGTCCCGCTTGACCTTGCTTTTCGAACCCCACGGGATTGAAAGCAGCCAGTCCAGGTAGTTCCGGACAACGGTCGCCTCGGCGGACATCGGACTCATCTGGCGCAGCTTTTTCAGCTCGCCCATGGCCTTCTCGCGAGCCTCGCGAGTCAGCTTGGTCTTCTCGATCTTCTGCTCAAGCTCGGCGAGGTCGTCGCGGCCCTCTTCACTGTCACCCAGCTCCTTCTGGATGGCCTTCATCTGTTCGTTCAGGTAGTACTCGCGCTGCGTCTTCTCCATCTGACGCTTCACGCGGCTCCTGATCTTGCGCTCGACTTGCAGGACGGAAATCTCACTTTCCATCAGCGTGAATACGCGCTCCAGCCGTTCGGTCACAGACGTAATCTCAAGAATTTGCTGCTTCTCGCCGATCTTTATGGCGAGGTGCGAGGCAATCGTGTCAGCGAGCTTCGAGTGATCCTCAATGTGACTCGTCGATCCGAGTACTTCGGGCGAAATCTTCTTGTTGAGCTTCACGTAGCTCTCGAACTGAGACACGACTGATCGCGCAAGAGCCTCAATCTCGGTTTCCTCGCCGGGCGATTCCTCCACGGAGGCAACCTCGGCTTCGAAGTAATTTTCGTTATTGGTGTAATTCTTAATGATCGCACGGCGCGAGCCTTCGACCAGGACTTTCACGGTGCCATCCGGCAGCTTCAGCAACTGAAGGACAGAGGCGAGCGTGCCCATCTCGTAGATGCCCTCGGCTGTAGGTTCATCGTCCGAAGCATTCTTTTGAGCGACCAGCAGGATTTGCTTGTCAGCGCGCATCACTTCTTCGAGAGCGGCGATGGATTTTTCCCGGCCGACGAAAAGCGGCACGATCATGTATGGGAAGACCACAATGTCGCGGAGGGGGAGAACCGGGTAGAGTTCTGGGGTGCCTGCCATTGTCTCGGACGGGTTTGTGTCAGTCATAATTTTTCGGTCGCCTTCTTAATAGTCCTGGCCAGCCCAGTTTTTGGCCGAAAGTCGCTTCGCGAAACCGGTCCCAGCGCCCCCACATTCGGCTTAATTCACCTGTTGGAGTATAGGCTCCTGGCACCCGCCAGGGGGCTACTGCGTCACTTTAGCTCGCCCACCCCGGAAAATGGCTGTCGTCGGACCCAGCGTCAAGGGCGAGAGAGCCTAGGGGCTCCCTGCTGCCCAACCCAATGAGAGTCGGATTCGCAGGCCCCTTCAAGCCGACAATCATGTGGAAAAGTTCAAGCGCTAGTTCCGACTTCCTCTTGCCGGTCGGAGTAGATCCGCAAGGGGCGCGCTTTCCCGTCGACCACCTCGGCGCTGATCACGACTTCCTCCACACCACGCATGCTAGGAAGCTCGAACATCGTGTCGAGTAGAATCCCCTCCATAATGGAACGAAGGCCGCGGGCACCTGTCTTGCGTTCGATCGCCTTCTTTGCAATCGCAAGCAGGGCTTCGTCCGCGAACGACAGCTGAACGTCCTCCATCTCAAACAGTCGCTGATACTGGCGGACGAGCGCGTTCTTGGGCTCGGTGAGGATCCTGATCAAAGCGTTCTCGTCGAGGTCGTCGAGGGTGGCGATCACCGGAACACGTCCGATGAATTCCGGGATTAGGCCAAAGCGCAGGAGGTCCTCTGGCTCAATACCACGCAAGATATCGCCGGTTCGCCGTTCGTCGACCATTTCAACCCGAGCGCCAAAACCGATGGACGTCGACCGGCCGCGCGCCGAGATGATCTTCTCCAGGCCTGCAAAGGCGCCACCGCACACAAACAGGATATTCGTGGTGTCTACCTGCAAGAACTCCTGCTGGGGATGCTTGCGCCCACCCTGCGGCGGCACGGAAGCGACCGTGCCTTCCATGATTTTCAGGAGGGCTTGCTGAACACCCTCGCCCGACACGTCGCGCGTAATCGACGGGTTATCCGACTTGCGGCTGATTTTGTCGACTTCGTCGATGTATACGATGCCGCGTTGGGCTCTTTCGACGTTGTAGTCGGCGGCCTGGAGCAGCTTTAGAATAATGTTCTCGACATCTTCGCCGACATACCCCGCCTCGGTCAGGGTTGTCGCGTCCGCCATGGTAAACGGCACGTCGAGAATGCGAGCGAGGGTTTGCGCAAGCAGAGTCTTGCCGCAGCCTGTTGGCCCGATGAGCAAAATGTTCGATTTCGCCAATTCGACGTCGGAATTCTTGCCCGAGTGGTTCAGCCGCTTGTAGTGGTTGTGGACGGCAACGGATAGCACGCGTTTGGCGTAATCCTGACCTATGACGTAATCGTCTAGGACTTGGCAGATTTCCTGAGGCGTCGGCACGCCATCGCGAGACTTCACAAGGGAACTTTTGTTCTCCTCGCGAATAATATCCATGCAAAGCTCGACGCATTCATCACAGATGAACACGGTTGGCCCTGCGATCAGCTTACGAACTTCGTGCTGGCTCTTGCCGCAGAAAGAGCAGTAGAGGGTATTTTTCGAGTCTGTTCCGCTCACCTTGCTCATTCCTTAGCTTCCATTTTTTTTTAGTTGCTGCATCATGCGTGCTTTGACCCAAGCGCCAAAATTGGCTGTTGGCCGCCCCCGCAACCGTCCCTGCGACTCTGTCTCGCAACTCGTCAGATTTTTAATCTGACCATGTTGAGGGGGCACTGATCAAGGATTGTTTAATCCCGTAAATCACCGATGCGGACCCTACCCCCGTGGACTTTTTAGAGCTCGAGAATCGCTATGGTCGCACGAACTATGCGGCACCGCCAAGGCCTAGAGCCGGAAACAAGTCCGGTAGCTTAACGGGCCTCAGAGCCAAAACGCCATTCTAGGAGGCTGACGACGGTTCATCTTTGGACGGGGCGTCTCCTTGGCGCTCTACGACCACCTCGTCGATCAGCCCGAATTTCTGCGCCTCATCGGCCGTCAGGAAGAAGTCGCGGTCCAACGTCTGCTCGACGGTTTCGTAGTCCTGACCCGTATGTTGAACATAGATCTCATTCAAACGGCGCTTGATCTTGATGATGTCCTCAGCATGGCGTTCGATGTCGCTCGCCTGCCCCTGGAAACCACCCGAGGGCTGATGCAGCATGACCCGGGCGTTGGGAACAGCGTATCGCATGCCCTTCTCACCGGCACAAAGCAGCAACGATCCCATGGACGCCGCTTGGCCAATACACAACGTTGAAACGGGTGGCCGAATGAACTGCATCGTGTCGTAGATGGCCATGCCCGATGTCACCACTCCGCCCGGCGAATTGATGTACATCGAAATCTCCTTCTTGGGGTTTTCTGCTTCCAAGAAAAGGAGCTGAGCGGTGATGAGCGAGGCCATGTGGTCCTCAATCATGCCCGTCACGAAGATGATGCGCTCTTTGAGCAGACGCGAGTAAATGTCGTAGGCGCGCTCGCCGCGATTGGTCTGCTCGACCACCATAGGAACGAGCGTGCTCATGTATGTATCGGCCGGCTTATGCATGGGTGTCCTGTTTGTAGGAGGCTATTGGACGGACCCGGTCCCGATCCCTGATTCGTCCTGTAAGAGATGCCTCAAAATATGTGCTCGGGGGCGGAAACGGAAGAGGCTGGAGGCCCCTTCCTCAACTGCTGCGCTTGTTGAGCCAAGAGACGATTGGCTGTGACGCTAGTCCTCTTCATTTTTGCCATCGCTGCTCTGGCCGTCGTCTAGGTCTTTGTAAAGCTCCTCTAGGCTCACGTTCTTGTCTGTCACCTTGGCCAATTCGAGCACATAGTCCACGACTTTGTCTTCGTAGATTGGGGCGCGAAGCTCAGCCAGCGCTTCAGGCGTGTTGCGGTAGAAATCGTAGACCTGCCGCTCCTGACCAGGGAACTGACGAATGCGTTCGATAAGGGCTTTGTTGACCTCGTCGTCCGAGACGGTGATCTCGTTGCGCGACCCGATTTCGGACAGCAGAAGCCCCAGACGCACACGCCTCGAGGCGATGTCTCGATACTCTCCTTTCGCCTTCTCCTCAGTCGTGCCTTCGTCTTCGAAGGTCTTCTTCGACTGCTCTTGGTCTTTGAGAACCTGGTCCCAGATGGCATTGAATTCATTGTCTACCAGCGTCGGAGGCAGTTCGAAGTCATGTCCGTCGCTTAGTGCGTCCAGCAATGCTCTTTTCATTTTGAGGCGGGAGGCCATGTTGCGATCGAACTCCAGCCGGCCCTTAACTGTCTCGCGCATTTTTCCCACCGACTCGGCACCGAGGCTCTTCGCGAACTCGTCGTCAAGGGTCGGCTTTTCTGGGGTGGCGACTTCCTTTACGGTCACATCGAATTTGACCGCCTTACCGGCCAGCTTCGGTTCGCCATAGGCCTCAGGGAAGGTCGCATCGATGACCTTTTCCTCACCGGCCGAGACGCCCTCCAAGCCGTCTTCGAAGCCGGGAATAAAGCCGCCCGCGCCCAGTGTGATTGGTGCATCTGTCGCGGTGCCGCCCTCAAACGGCTCACCATTCAGCTTGCCGACGAAATCGATCGTGACGCGATCTCCTGTCTTAGCGGGTCCATCCTTCGGCGTGTAGTTCGGGTTGGTTGCGATTATGCGGTCGACCGCCTCGTCGATGTCCTTGTCGGAGACCGGCGTCGTGGGTCGCTCAAGCGCAATCGTGGCGAGGTCCATGACCTCGACCTTCGGAAGCACCTCGAACGTCATGGTGTACGCTAGGTCGCCTTTGCCGTCGAAAATCTGATTAATCTCAGCCTCGTCCTCTGGAAGCTTCAGCTGCGGCTGAAACGCAGGACGTTCCTCGCGGTCTGAGATTGCCTTCTCGCTCGTCTCTTGGACGGCCTGTTGCACAACCTCTGCCATGACCGAGCGGCCATAGATCTTGCGCAGATGCTCTTTCGGTACACGGCCTGGGCGGAACCCTTTGATCCGAGCCTTTGACTTGAGCTCCTCTAGCCGCGAGGAGAGCTTCTCCTCAAGTTCGTCGGCCCCGACCACGACTCTCAGCTCGCGGTGCAGGCCTTCTGCATTCGTCTCCGTGACGTTCATTCCGTCAATCCACTGTCCTTGCGGCGCAACGGTAGCGCCTTCTTCTATGTGATGCCGTCCAACGAAGTCGTTGAGTCAACGCGTTGGTTGGTGCGGGCGGAGGGACTTGAACCCCCACGGCCGAAGCCACCAGAACCTAAATCTGGCGTGTCTACCAATTCCACCACGCCCGCAAACGAGGGAGCTTGGCCCGGACGACCCGGGCGCAAGACCAGTTGGCGGCTCTATATACACAGGCACCTCGCTGGCTGCTAGGCCCCAAAGTCGCTCCAGCTACTCGGCTGAGCCGCCAGATAATCCCCATGCGGTAGGCGTCCATGCTCACGCGTGGCTATCGCCCGGAACAAGATACCAAACTGGATCTTATTCGCGGGATTTCTGCGACTTGCGGTGGGCGCGAGCGCTCATTAGGTTGCGGAACAAACAGAATTCCCAAAGGCTCTCCCGTGACCTACAGCAACGGCATTCTTGAGGCGATCGGCAACACGCCGCTCATCAAGCTCAAACGCGCGTCCGAAGAAACAGGCTGCACGATTCTCGGTAAAGCGGAATTCATGAACCCCGGCCAGTCGGTCAAGGATCGCGCCGCCCTTTTCATCATTCGCGATGCGTTGGACTCGGGTCGGCTGAAACCGGGCGGGACGGTTGTGGAAGGCACGGCCGGTAATACCGGGATCGGCCTCGCGCTTGTCGGCGATGCCTTGGGGCTCAAGACCGTCATTGTAATTCCGGAGACGCAATCGGACGAGAAGAAGGAGATGCTTCGGCTGGCGGGCGCACAGCTCATTGAAGTGCCTGCTGTTCCCTATCGGAACGACAACAACTACGTGAAGTACTCGGGTCGGCTTGCTGAAGCGCTCGCTAAAACCGAACCCAACGGAGCGATCTGGGCGAACCAGTTCGACAATGTAGCCAATCGACAGGGCCACATTGAAACGACCGCTCAGGAGCTTTGGCGTGACACTGACGGCAAGCTAGACGCCTTTATCTGCGCCGTTGGTACCGGAGGAACGCTTGCCGGCGTTTCCATGGGTCTGAAGGCGCTGAACCCGAACGTCACGATAGGTCTTGCCGATCCGATGGGTGCTGCGCTTTACAACTACTATGAGCATGGAGAGTTGAAAGCCGAGGGCAGTTCCATCACCGAAGGCATCGGGCAAGGTCGGATTACCGCGAACTTGGAAGGCGCTGTGATCGACAAGGCATTCCAGATCCCTGACGCGGAGGCTCTGAACATCGTCTTTGGGCTGCTGAGTGAGGAAGGCCTGTGCCTCGGCGGATCGAGCGGCATTAATGTCGCGGGCGCAATTCGTCTTGCCAAGGAGCTGGGTCCGGGCCACACCATTGTCACGGTGCTTTGCGATTACGGCACTCGTTACCAGAGCAGGCTGTTCAACCCCGAGTTCCTGCGCGAGAAGGGGCTGCCGGTGCCCAACTGGCTCGTGGAGTCCAAGCCCGCCGCGCCCAACGTGTTTGTCTAGACAAGAACTGGAGACCGCAGCTTTATGACGCCGAAGACATGGCTGATTGAGACCGCCGAGCTTGAGCGCGAATTGGATGCGCCCGATACGGTCGTTATTGACGCGACTTGGTACCTCCCGGGTGAGGCGAAGAATGCGCGTGAAGACTATCTCTCCGAGCACATTCCGGGCGCGGTTTTTTTCGATATCGATGAGATTGCCGATGAGAAGGCAAAAACAGGGCACATGTTGCCGTCGCCTGAGAAGTTCTCATCGCGTATGCGCAAGATGGGTATCGGCGACGGCCAGCGCGTGGTCGTGTACGACCGGCAAGGAACGTTTAGCGCTCCGCGCGTCTGGTGGGCGTTCCGCGTTATGGGGGCCGAGGACGTCAGCGTGCTTAATGGCGGGCTGCTGAAGTGGAAAGCCGAGGGTCGGCCGATGATGATGGGTGAGCCTAATCCTCGAACACCCCGACACTTCACAGCCAGGCACAATCTCGATTTGGTACGTGATGTCGACGACATGGTGAAGGCTATCGATGAAAAGTCGTCAGAGATTGTCGATGCTCGATCAGCGGAACGCTTTGCCGGTAGTGCACCAGAGCCACGGCTTGGTTTGCGAGCCGGACACATCCCAGGCGCCATCAATGTGCCGTACAAGCAAGTTCTTAATGCAGATGGCACATTCAAATCCGTCGATGAATTGAAGGAAATTTTTTTGAATGCGGGTGTCGACCCCCACAAGCCTGTCGTGACGACGTGCGGATCAGGTATCACTGCATGTGTTCTTGCCCTGGCGCTCGGCCAAGCCGGGCATTTAAGGACGGCGGTCTATGACGGCTCCTGGGCCGAATGGGGCGGCGATGAACGCTTGCCGATCGAGACAAGCTGAGTGACGTGCGGCACTCCCCCTCTCGCTGAGAGGCGTTCATGACCAAGACGCAAAAGTCCGGGAAGCATGCGACGCAGTTGGCGCACTCTGGCCGTGATCCGGCAGGCTTCCATGGGTTCGTCAATGCACCCCTCTATCGTGGTTCGACGGTCCTCTACCCCTCATATGACAGCCTCCTCGCTGACGATCAGGATTATAGCTACGGTCGGCTGGGCACTCCGACGGTTCGGGCGCTCCAAGATGCTCTTGCCGAGATGGAGGGCGGGCATGCGAGCCTTTTGACGCCATCGGGGCTTTCAGCGATCACGACTGCAATTGTGAGCTTCGTCTCGAGCGGCGACCATATTCTGGTGTCCGACAGCGTGTACCGGCCTACGCGGCGCTTCTGCGATACGGTGCTCTCAAGACTGGGCGTAACAACGACGTACTACGATCCTCTGATCGGCGCCGAAATCTCAGAACTCCTGACGGAGCGAACGAAGCTCGTGTTCACGGAGTCGCCCGGTTCACAAACGTTCGAGATACAGGATATTCCGGCAATCGCGACGGCGGCCCACGCCGTTGGCGCCGAGGTGATGATGGACAACACCTGGGCGACACCGCTGTATTTCAAGCCCTTCCAGCACGGTGTGGATGTCGTGGTGCACGCAGCCACGAAGTATCTCGTCGGCCACGCCGACGCCATGCTTGGCGTCATCACCATGTCCGAGTCTGCGACCGCTCCGGTCGTGAAGACGCACGACATTCTTGGGCTGTGCCCGGGTCCCGAAGATGTGTACCTGACCTTACGAGGTCTACGGACATTGGACGTGCGGCTCCAGCGTCACGAAGAGACGGGACTGGCACTTGCTGCGTGGCTTGCCGAAAGGCCCGAGGTGTCGAAGGTGATCCACCCTGCCCGGACGGATCACCCCGGTCACGCTCTCTGGAAGCGGGACTTCACCGGAGCCTCGGGCCTATTTGCTATTGTTCTGAAGCCCGTACCGCGCCCTGCCTTGGCTGCGATGCTAGACGGCCTGTCGCTCTTCGGTATGGGCTATTCATGGGGCGGGTATGAAAGCCTCATCCTCCCCTTCGATCCGCGCGGGTATCGCAGTGCGACCGTATGGGACGCTGAGGGACCTTCTTTGCGTCTTCACGCCGGCTTGGAGGACATTGAAGACCTTAAGGCCGACCTGGAAGCCGGATTTCGCAGACTAAGCGATACGCGTTGACGCGGCAGCTCTTGCCGCTAACCCGTGGCATCCGGCAGCGGGCGTGATTTGCCGTCTTCGCCGATTGCGACAAACGTAAAATCGGCCTCGGTGACTTTTCTGGACTCTTCGCTATGGCGGGGTCGGCGCCAAGCTTCGACATGAATCCGCATAGAGCTTCGCCCGGTTTTGACGAGGCTTGCGTACAAGCTGACCTCGTCCCCTACTTGGACAGGCGAAACGAAAGTTAGCGCGTCGACAGCAATCGTTGCACAGCGCCCGCGGGCTCGCCGTGCCGCAACATTGCCGGCGGCAAGATCCATCTGAGCCATTAGCCAGCCACCAAAAATGTCGCCTGCGGGATTCGTATCGGCAGGCATCGCAATCGTCCGGACGACTGGCGTTATGTCTGGCGGCGTTTCCGTGTCCATCTTGCGGGTCTTCCGATCGTGCTGGCAGACGCCATCGTTATGACGCCCCGCTGAAATGGTAAAACACGGCGACTGTGATTGCGTAAATCAACAGTACGAGAGCGGAGTCGACGCCCATCCGGAGCACTGTGCGCCTCGACCGGATGATGAGCCCGGCGAGATAGACGGAGGTAACAAGTATACCTGAAATGATTGCAAAGGCCGTACCCTGATCGATTGCCCCTAGGATCGGGGCACCGCCATAGACGATATCGGCCGGCAGGACCATGGCTACCATCAGAAGGTTGCTACCGAAAATATTCGAGATCGCCATACTGTAAGCGCCGATCCGAACGGCCGAAATCGTTGTGCTGACCTCTGGAAGCGATGTTGCAGTTGCTAGCAACGTCATTCCAATGAAGCTGGAGCCTAGACCCGTTTGCTCCGCGATCGCCGCGGAGCTTGCAATAAGCACAAGTCCGCACAGAAGGATTGCCAAGCCCATCAAGGCGAAACCAATAACAAGGCCCGCCGTACTCATACCGTCGGTGGCGCTGCCTCCGTTCTCTTCTTGAACTTTGCGCGGCAAGGCCGCATCGACACTCTCAACGGGGATCCAAGACTGAACCCCATCGTAGTGGCGCAGCATAGCCACGATACCCACATAGGCGAGGCCAAGCAGAACGGTGCCTAAGCCAACCCCGAATGGCAGCGCTAATTCTCCGACAGAATGCAGACCCAAGAGCATTGCGAGCAGCGCGATCAGCAATGTTGCCTCGAGCGCTGAAGTAGGGCCGCTTGGATAGGATGTCAGGGCGTAGGATACGATGAGCAGATCGACCAGGGCGAGGATTGCCGTCTGCATGGTGATGCCGCCGAACATATTGCCAAGAACGAGCTGAGCCTGCCCGACATAGGCGCCATAGAGCGTAGTCACCAGCTCGGGCAGAGAGGTGGCCGCCGCAACGAATATGAGCCCCATAAAGGCTTGTCCGATGCGTTTCCGCGCGGCAATGGCATCGGCAAAGACCGCTAGCCTCGTCCCCGCGAGCCACACACCGATTGCCGCCACCACGAAAGCAGCCAGGGTCGCGGGTAATGGGAGCTGCGCAAGTGCGGAGATCAAGCGGACGGTCTCATTGCTAACTGGACGTTTGGACGATAACGGCTCTAGCGCCTTTGCCCCGGAAGTATCTTTTGTAGTTTGGTGCTGTGGTTATTCGTTGTTTTTCTGGCCATCTCAGACCTAGTTGGACTTTGGAGCGTCGAGCTTATAGGCAGCCAAAGTGTTGTCCAACATCATCGGAATGAGAACAAGCCTTTCGTCGGGCATATAGATCAGGTCGGCGCTGGCCTGGTTTAGGTCTAACAGCTGACGTACCCGCGCCTTCTTACCCTTTACAGCAATGGTGTATAGGCTGCCCTCAGCCCAGTCGGTCACAAGATAGGTTCCGGGCTGGAGTTCGTCGATCCCATCGAGGTTGCCAAAGGGCTCCCCAAGCGGGGAAACAGACTTTTCCTCGACATCAATTGCAAACAGGCCGGCAACTTCTTGCTCCTGGCCAACACTTTTGGGCCGCCCGAAGGATGCAACAATGAGACGCCCTTCCCTGAACAAGAGTCCATTGGGCCCGTTCAGGGCGTCATCGGTAAGCCAGGGCTCGAAGACGCCGTCTTTGAGACGCCAAATAGTATTCATTGGCGTGTCCGAGACGTACACTGTGCCGTCGTCACCGACGGCAACGTCGTTCAGAAAAATGGCTCCGTTGGCCTTATGGGTCCTCTCGATGCTCCCCGAAGCAGCATTGATCGCAACGAGCGCATCCACATCGGCGACGTAGAGCGTCCGTTCGCTTAATCCCATTCCCGTCGGGGCATTAAGGCCCTTGGCCCACCTCCGCTCAAGGATCGTCCCGTCTGGCTTCAGACGTGAGATGAAGCCATTCCCGTCCTTCTGCATAACGGGGCCGTTGATGTTGGAAACGAAGAGGACGTCTGTGACCGGGTCGTGAAGCACAGATTCTGGGCGCGCCAGGCCCTTGGCCTCCCAAGCAAGTGTCGGCGCCTGAGCAATCGCCAATGGAGGCTGCAAGGACCAAGAGCCTGAGGCAACAAGGATGAACGTAACCAAACGCCCCACTTTCGAGAGACCCGAAGCGGCGGTCGTACTCACGCGTCTGCTGGCGCCTATTGCTGTTGCCGCAACGAAACGCCTCGCCAACCGGATTAGATGAACGCTCATCATTCAGGGATCCCTAATGTGCAAACCGATGCTCATCTACTCGGTCGCCACCGCTGCATGGCAACCCTAACTTGACCGGACCTAACCTACCCGGCTTTCGGCGGCGTTTGAACTGGGTGGGTCTGACAACTGGCGCAATCGAGTTTTTGCTATTGCGCAGCCAAGCTGGTCCAGAGACAAAAGCGATACGGAAAGCGTATTGTGGATAGGCCCAGTTAAAAGGAGCGTGTGAATGGCATCCGCTGCTTTGACATTAGCCGATCTCGCCTCGGGCCGTGTCGATACCGGAACGTCGCCGATACACGAGCCGTACTGGTGGGATGCGGCGCCACTAAAAAAAGTTGAGCGCCCGACCCTTCCAATGCGTGCCGACGTGGTGATTGTTGGATCCGGTTTCACAGGACTGTCCGCGGCGCTAACCATGCTCGACAAGGGGCGAAGCGTTGTTGTTCTCGACAGAGGCGTGCCGGGATTCGGGGCGAGCACACGCAACGGCGGTCAGATTGGGAGTGGCAACCAGAAATTCCGCGTGCGGGACCTGGTAGCATCACGCGGAGAGGTTAAGGCAACCGCGCTTCTTCGCGAAGGCACACGCATGCTCGACTATATCGGCGCCCTGATTGCCAAAGAACGCATCGACTGCTTCTTCCAACGATGTGGACGCTTCCGTGGAGCAATGAGGCCGGCGCATTACGAGGCCATGGCGCGCGATATGGAAGACCTGAAGCGCATCGCCGGTGTGGAGAGCTTCATGGTCCCACGATCGGAGCAGCACGCCGAGATCCGAACCGACCGCTTCTATGGCGGATCGGTGCTGCCCGAGGACGCCTCACTTCATCCAGGGCTGTACCACTCCGGCCTTATGGCGCGCGTTACCGCGCGGGGCGGCGCAATCGTAGGCCTCGCCAGCGCGAAGGCAGTTCAACGCGAAGAAGCCGGATACCGTGTTGCCACCGAAGTCGGCAAGATCGACTGCAGTCAGATCCTCATTGCGACGAATGGGTATACAGATCATCTAGTTGGACACCTTCGGCGACGGATAATTAGTGTTCATTCGGCCTTGATTGCCACTGAGTCTCTTGAACCGGGCTTGATCGACCAGCTCATGCCGGCACGGCGCGTCTATGGCAACACCAACAGGGTGTTCTATTACTTTCGAGCCGCGCCGGATCAGAACCGGCTCGTTTGGGGCGGACGGGCGGCACGGCTTAGCGGCCTCAAGGCCTATCGCCATCTCGCTGACGAACTTCTCTCGGTGCTCCCCGATCTCGGCAACGTCGGTGTCTCCCATGTCTGGGATGGGAGCATCGGTTACACATATGATGCGCTCCCCCATCTCGGTTGCACACGCGATGGCATCTTTTTCGCTGCCGGCTATTGCGGCACGGGCGTGTCGCGCGCCACCTATTTCGGGCACAAGATTGCGCTGCAAATGACCAACGATCCTGATGGGAAGACACCGTTCGATGACCTGGCCTTCCCGCCCTTCCCTGTGCGCGATGCCGCGCAACTCGCGGTCCCATTCGTGGAGCGTTGGTATCGGTTTCGCGACGCCATCGAGAAGTAGATAGGTCGGCATCTCTGGCGGATTGTCACCGCAGATGCCGGTCAGCGCGGTGATGATTGAAACAGACTATCCCCATGGGCCCCGCCGACGTTCGACTTGAAATGGACGGTGATGGGATGGCTGGAAGAGTGGCACATTGCTTTTTTTGAAGAACGGTACGAGCACCATCCCCGCGACAAACCCACCGACATGAGCCCAAAAAGCAACCCCGGGTTCGCCTGCACTTGAGAGGAATCCGCTCACGAGCTGTAGCAACAGCCAGAGCCCCAATACGATCAGTGCCGGCAGATACACAATCGTGAAGAAGAAGCCAAAGAAGATCACCGTTCGCACGGTGGCGTGCGGATGAAGGAGCACATAGGCACCCAGCACGCCCGAAATTGCGCCGCTCGCGCCCACCATGGGCACGATGGAGTCGGGATTAACAAGGGCCTGAGCGAATGCGGCGGCGATACCGCAGACGAGATAGAACGCAAGGTAGCGAACGTGGCCCATGGAATCTTCGACGTTGTCCCCGAAAATCCATAAAAACAGCATGTTGGAGCCAAGGTGCATCCAGCTGCCGTGCATGAACATGGACGTGAACACCGTGAACCATGCGGGAACAGCAGCAGTGTTTGCTTGAAGATCGGCTGTCCCGAACAGGCGCGCAGGAATCATGCCGTATTCGTAGAAAGCGACTCTGCTGGCGTTAGCCCCCAAAGAAAGCTGCCAAAAGAAAACGAGAACGCAAACGCCAATAATGGACCACGTTACGATCGGGTTACTTCTGCGAGGATTGTCGTCGGAGATAGGGAACAAGGGCTTGCACCGCAATCTGGGGGTTGAGACACCGTTGGATAAGGCGCGGGCATGCTACTAGCTTGATGTCGATGAGCACTGTCAATCATCTCGTGCGCAATCCTTGCGCGGGCACTGGGCAAGTCGGCCGATGTTTGGATCTGCCTTAGGCCTGAAGTACCTAAGTCGGTTCTAGCGGAGTACGTCCAGTGGTCGATGCTGCAAAGCGAAATTTGTTAGCTTCGGGAATCAGTCGTCCAATTTAACCGCAGCCGGCGCGACGTATTGCTCCAACTTATTGAGCCAACGCCGAAGCCGCGAGAGATTGGCGCCGAGATCGCTATAGCCGAGCTGCGAGCGTGAGTACATCGCCAAGCTAGCGCCGTCAGGTTTCTCGATGTAGCGAACGACTATCGTGTCGGGAAATTTTAGAACTTCGCTTCGCTGCATATAGCGCTCAGTCAGCGTGGCATCGTTGCGATCGACAAGGATTGTCCTTGGCTCGGATGCTATGACTTTGGCCATCGCCGCCTGAAGAGTAGCCACATCAACTGCGAACTCGGGCGTGGTGAGGTCGCTCCTGGCCTTGCGAAAGCCTCGTGGGCACGCCAGGGCGTCATTGGGAGTGCTGCGGCGCTCCAAAGCATCAAAGTCAACCGGTCCCAGGTCAGGCGGGCCGAAAAGACTCCAGAGCCGCTCGAATACAGGCATATGAGCTTTAGTGCCTCCGTCCAAGAAACCGGAGTTTAGCAGATAGCGAGAGTGCTACCGCTTTCCAGTAGAAACCTTTCATCAAGCATGGGTCGACGTATTCAAGCGAACACGGACCTTACGATGCTACTTGTCCGAAATTTCGTGTCCGCTTGCCGCTATCCGACGAGACTATCGAGACGGCACAAAATATTTGTCTTTGGATCGGAACCAAACATGCTCCTCGCTCGGCATTGACGCCCTCAAACTGCCAAAAGCGGGTTTGAAGGTAAGTGGCATGAAGTCATGCTTCCAGCTATTGGCACTTGCTATCGTGTTCACGACCTCGACGCTGCCCGCTGTCGCCGACAATGCGGAGAAGCGGGAACAGGCTGAGCGAGTTGTCACAGAGTTCTGGGACCGTGTTTGGTCTGCGCCTGCTGACTTGCGCGCGATCGACGAACTGGTCGTGGTCGACTTCGGGTTGACCAGTGCGGGTCGCGAAATCGAGGGGCGCGACAACTTGAAAACATGGGTTGAGGCATTTCAGGAGAAGGCCAAGGATGTTCGGCTATAGGCCCTGGAGACCTTCGCCAACGCGGACGCAAAGCGCGTGACATCGCGCTGGCAGGCAACTGGACTTAACAACCGGGTTCTCGGGACGGAGCCTGACGGGCGCCCTATCTCTTTTACCGGCATTGCGATTTGGGAGATTCGTTGGACTGAGGACGGGCCGAAACTGGCCCACAACTGGGTGGAGCGAAGCGCCTGGGAGCTCTACCAAAGCCTGACGAGCGGCTCTGACGACTAGTCTAAGCGAGGGGTCAGATGCCCAATCTAAACTGGCGATCCCGGCAGGACTCGAACCTGCAACCCCCTGCTTAGAAGGCAGGTGCTCTATCCGGTTGAGCTACGGGACCACACAAGCGCAGAGTATAGCCCGACTCGCCTGAATTCAGTGTGTCCAGCTGTCGGGGCGGCCGTACTTGAAGTTCTCTGCGTAAGACTTCGGGCGGATCTTTGAGGCCGGCGGCTCTTCCAAGCGAAAGGCAATGCCGTTTTCCTTCGCGTAAGCGATGGCCTCGTCCTTTGTTGCAAAGCTCAGCCTGATTTGTCGCTTGGTGTCGGATGAACTTGTCCAGCCCATTAACGGCTCGATTTGGCGTGGCTGGTCGGGGACGTACTCCAAGACCCAATCGCGGGTCGCTCCCTTGCCCTGCTGCATGACATTTTGGGCGGGTTTATAAATCCGGGCCGTCATTGAGTGTCCACCTAAAGCAGCTTTTTTCCCATCAACTGGACAGCCGTCCAATCAGAACAGTGAGTGGTCGGGGCAGCAAGATTCGAACTTGCGACCCCCTGCTCCCAAAGCAGGTGCGCTACCAGACTGCGCTATGCCCCGTTAAGACCACACGGCACGGACATGACAGCCAAATCCGGCGCAGGCAAGCCTCTTAACACAAGAAACGCTTCACGGGTCACTTCATACTCAGATCAGTGGCTTGACGCTAGCCCCGCGACGGTAGGCCACTGTCACCAGGTTCCGGATTGTTCCGCCTCTTTGGCAGGCGACTGCCCAAGACCTGGGAACACCACGCGATCGCCCGGCTTCAAGCCAATCCGAGCCGCTTCTCCTGCATTCAGTTCCAGAACCGCCTCAGCGATCCCTCCCGAGTCGATGACGTCCGTGGAGAACGGCTCGGTGTTGGCCTCAATGCGTAGAACGGTTCCCTGCTCGGAAATGAAAATCATGTCGAGGGCGATATAGGTGTTTCGCATCCACATGGTTGCGCGTCGAGGTGGGTCATGGAGAAAGATCATGCCGTGATCTCGTGGCATCGACCGACGGAACATAAGGCCCCGGACTTTCTCCTGAGGGGTATCGGCAACCTCGACAGTGTAACTATGCTTACCTGTGCCTGTCTCAAGCACCACTGTGCCGGTCCCTTTGGCAGAACTAGACGCGAGCGGCACCAAAATAAGTGCCGCCGTGAGCCACAAAAACGTGAGATTTCTGCGAATAGATCCAGCGATCAGTGGGAGGCCGGGCCGTTGGCGCCATCCGGCTTGATTTCCGCGGCCATCAAGCCTTTGGGGCCTTTCCCGAACCGAACGAGAAGAGATTGACCCGGACGAAGTTCCGTAAATCCGCACCGCCGCAGCGTCTCCATGTGTACAAAGATATCCGGCGTCGAGGGGCCTCTCGTTAGGAAGCCAAAACCGCGGATCCGATTAAACCATTTAACCATAACCCGTTCCCAGTCGCTTTCGGGAACGACCACCACATGCGTTCGCTGGGGCAGCTGAGAGGGGTGGACGGCTGTTGTATCGTCGATTTCCAAAATACGAAATGCTTGCAGTCCCTTTGGACGACGAAGAACTTCGCAAACGACTCGTGCGCCTTCGTAGGCAGTCTGGTGACCATCGCGCCGCAAGCACGTAACGTGCAACAGGACATCGGGAAGGTCGTCGTCGGGGACAATGAACCCATATCCCTTCGACGCGTCGAACCACTTGATTGCGCCGGAGACCTCGAAGACATCGACAGTGGCATCGTCGATAGCGGCCTCTTCGGTGTGTTGGGTAAGTTCCTCCTCAAGTGGCGATGCTTTCGCCGCCATGCCGCATTCCCCCGCTGAACAAAGTAAGATCGACTCGATGCCGCGATATACGAATCAAATAGTGCGTTTCCATTAGGATAACATCGGCTGTTTCAACCGCCAGATGATTTTTGCTGCTTGCATACTCTTCTCCACAGTGCGGGTGCGAAGTTGTCATTATGAGACGAGCGCACGCGCAACCTTCTGATCGATAAGAGAAACCGAAGGCCGTCGAGCGTTGAGTGTCTATTCGCCGCTTGAGACGCAAAATCTCGGTGAAGCGCATGCAAACTTTTCTTGTATCAAACAAAATTGGGATTTCGTCATATCGGACCGCGCGCTGTGGGCGCGATGCAACATATGAAATAAAAATTGCATTCAGCGCTTGCCAGAAGAGGTATTCGTTATCTTGCCATCATCCTCTTAAGGGCTTTAGGGTCAGCCTCAGAGCCAACCCAACCGCGCTTGCTGGCGGAGGAAGGACGCTGTCGATGAAGTATCTCCACACCATGGTTCGCGTCTCGGACATTGATGAGTCGCTTGATTTCTACTGCAACAAGCTCGGACTGAAAGAGACCCGTAGGATGGACAGCGAGCAAGGCCGCTTCACGCTCATCTACTTGGCCGCGCCAGGCGACGAAGATGCAGAACTCGAACTCACCTACAATTGGGATCCCGAACCGTACGATGAAGGACGACACTTCGGACATCTCGCTTATGCAGTCGACGACATCTACGAGACATGCCAGCGGCTCATGGATGCTGGTGTCACCATCAACCGTCCACCGCGGGATGGCCACATGGCCTTTATTCGTTCACCAGACAACATCTCGATCGAGTTGTTGCAAAAGGGAGGTCGTCTGCCTCAACAGGAACCCTGGGCGTCGATGCCCAACACGGGAACTTGGTAGCAGAGCGAGACGGAGAAATTGCTAGAGCGAGATCTGTTCGTGGCGCCGGCATGATTGCCGTCTGTCAACGAGACAGAGCACGCTTACTGGCTTATCAGCGAGACAAGTCAAGACGAATGGCTGTACTCCGACCTGGCAAGTGCTGGCCGGCCTTCGCTAACCCCCTCAGAACATGGGTGTTTCGGGCCAGATGCCGCGGTCTCTGGGTTGCGCTCTCAAACCGCTGGACGACATGACCCCGGCGCCCAGGGAGTCTAAACGCCGGGGCCAGTGAGCACCGCGGTTGTCGGAACAGAAGGATTCTCACCGCGATGGCTCGCAAGGAAACCCGACGGTCCCCATGCATACCGCCGAGACTCCGTTGGGTTGCGGCATCCGCCACCGCTCTTATTTGGGTAGCTGTGGACGTTCTCCTCATGGGAAAGGGCCGTCTGTCCAATGGGATTTAACCGCGGAAAATTTGTGAGCCAAAAACCGCCTTCGGAGTAAGCTCCCGTGACATTGCACCAGCTTTCGCCTAACTGGCACTTCGGGCGAAGGAGCGCCCATCGGCCCTATATCGCGTGTCGGGGAGAGAGAGTTCGATATGACGTTTGATGAGTTTGGTGACTTGGTCGGGAAAGTGGCTGCGTACGCCATCGGCATTCCTCTGATACTTGTCACGCTCCTTGTGGCTTATTGGCTCGTCGTCGTTATCCTGCGACTTGCAGGTGTGATCGAGTTGCCGGACCCGATCTATTTGCTTCCTGCCGAGTGGCGCGAGAAACTGCCCATCCCCCAATAGTCTAAGCTGGAAGGCATTGATCGACGACGCGCTTTTTTGGGTCACGTATCGGCCCGCGATAACCCGCAAACGATTGCTTAGTGCTGGGTCTCGAATGGCACTCCCTAGGGGAATCGAACCCCTCTTTCCAGGTTGAAAACCTGGCGTCCTAACCGATAGACGAAGGGAGCGTGCCGGTCGCGAGACCGCTGATATAGATAGCTTTGCGACGTCTAGCAAGAGCGCTGTCTAAGACGCCGCGCCTCATCCCCGCAAGCCCCTAGCCCGCGGACTCCGGTTTTTCAGCAGCGTCTTCGATCATCAGCTCGATGCGCTCCCGCCCCTGCCAGCTCGACCGTCGCAGATGGCCGGCGATGTGTAGCTGTTGCCCGTCCCCGTTTATCAAAGTCTCTCCGAGCGGCGACCCGTCGACACGGAACGCGACTGCATCGATGCGACTACCGTCGGCGGCTCTAAGGGTGCAGCGCATGTGCCCATTGCCAAAGGTGCGCAGCCGCATCAGTCGATGTGCCGGAAAGACAAAGCGCGGCCTCGGATAACCAGGGCCATAAGGGCCCGCCCTTTCGAGATGGTTGAGCAAGTCCGGTGTGACGCCACCGGCTGACAATGCGCCATCAAGGTAGAGCGTACGGTTTGCTGAGGAATGGGCAACAGGTTCAGTGAGGCGCTGACTGATAAACGCGGCGGCCTCTGTTCGCTTGCTCCAATCTAGAGTGAAGCCAGCAGCCATGCTGTGTCCGCCGCCTTTGAGAAACAGCCCCTCCTCCACCGCATCCCGTACGACCGAGCCGAGATCCACAGATGAGATGGAGCGGGCGGATCCCGTGGCGACGCCGTCGCTGTTTATCGTCATCACGAAGGACGGACGGTGAAAGCGCTCCGTGAGCCGGCCTGCCACGAGACCAACGAGACCCCTGTGCCATTCGGCGTCTCCGAGGAACAGAAACGGTGCTTTTGGGTCCGCCTCGACAGTCTGTTCGCCCAAGGCAGTCGCCCCCTCGAGCATATGGTGCTCGATGGCCTTGCGCTGGCTGTTAAGCGCTTCTAGTCGCGCGGCAATCGTTGCGGCTTCATTTTCGTCTTCCGTGGCAAGGAGCCTCGCGCCGAGGCCTGACGCACCTACCCGACCGCCGGCGTTGATCCGCGGACCCAATACAAATCCGAGGCTGTAGGTCGACGGTGCTTCGGTAAGCCTGGCCTCGTCGGCAAGCGCCCGGAGGCCCACATTGTGCCGAAGTCGCAGGACTTTCAGACCCTTTGCGATGAAGGCGCGGTTCACGTCCTCGAAGGGCACTACGTCGCAGACTGTCGCGAGGGCGACGAGGTCGAGAAGCCCCAGTAGATCCGGAGAAGGCTGATTCTTATAGGCCCCCAAGCGTCTTAAAGCGGCAGACGTGGCAACGAGGAACAGGAATACGACGCCAGCCGCAGCCAGATGCCCCTGGCCCGACACGTCGTCCTGCCGGTTCGGATTTATGACAGCAAGCGCGGGCGGGAGATTTTCGCCCGTCTGGTGGTGATCTAGAACGATTACATCGGCACCTGAATCATTGGCGGCTGAAATCGCTGTTGCACCTGCCGTTCCGCAATCCACGGTCAGGATGAGCTTGGCGCCCTCGTCGACGAGCCCACAAAGGGCCTCAGGTGACGGGCCATAACCCTCGGTCAAGCGGTCAGGAATGTAGGTCAGGCATGCTTGCCCATGGGCCCTCAAGAAGCGCTCGATGAGAGCAACAGAGGACGCTCCATCGACATCGTAGTCTCCGAAGATCGCGATAGTTTCTTTTCTCATGATGGCCGCGGCCATGCGATCAGCCGCGGCGTTCATGTCACGAAGGCGCAAAGGGTCCGGCATCAATGTCCTGAGCGAGGGATCCAGGAAGCGCTCGGCGGTTTGCATATCGGCTCCGCGTGCCGCAAGGACTCGGCCAATCAGGTCCGGTAGAGCATTGGCCTGCGCAATGGCCGTCGCAATATGCGCGCGCGCTGGATCTAGTCGTTCTATCCAGCGTTGACCGCGCGCAGAGCGCTCCACGGCAAGCATTGTGGGTTTTTCCGAGCTCGCGTTTTCGTCTTGGCGTTTCAAAGATGCGGTCACGGTTGGACTACGACGTGTTTTCGAGGGCGCGGGCGATAGTTTCAAGTGAGCGCCCAGAGTAGCCGATTCGACGCTGTTCCCGATTCAGTCAAATTTTCTAGGATCGGCGTGGTCTGTTCTTATCCAGCGCCGTGTATGCGTGGAAGCTCGCATCACGACGCTTTCCGTGGTGATCGTTGTTGGACTGTGATGAACGCCAGCCATCATTGAGCCGTCCGTGATCCCCGTCGCCGCAAAGCTGAGGTCCCCAGCGACCATATCCTCAAGCCCGTAGGTCTTGGTCAGGTCGGTGATCCCTGCCAGCTTTGCCCACGCACGATGCTCCTTATTGAGGGCAACGAGGCGTCCTTCCATCTGGCCGCCGATGCAAGCCAACGCAGCAGCGGCCAAAACGCCCTCGGCCGCACCGCCAATCCCCAGATACATGTCGATACCGGTCTGTGATGGATTCGTAACGTGGATTACGCCTGCAATGTCGCCATCGCCGATCAGGCGCAAAGCTGCCCCAGCGGTTCGGATCTCCTCAATGAGGTACCCGTGACGCGGCCGGTCGAGAACACAAACCGTCAGATCCTGTACTCGCACGCCCTTGGCCTTTGCCAGAGCATTGAGGTTTTCCGTCGGTGTGGCGGCAACGCGTACAATGCCCTCAGGATAGCCTGGCCCGACTGCGACTTTCTCCATGTAGATCGGTGGGACCTTGAGGAGACTTCCTCGCTCCGCAACAACCAGGACGGACATGGCGTTGGGAAGGGCCTTTGCACAGAGGGTGGATCCTTCGATTGGATCGACGGCCAAATCAAGAGCCGCGCCTGAGGGCGAGCCCGCGCCAATCTTCTCGCCCAAATAGAAGACGGGGCAGTCGCCCTCCTCGCCTTCGCCGACGACGACCACACCCTCAAATGGCAGCCGGGCTACTTCGCGATGCATAGCAGCAGCAGCGGCAGCGTCAGCCGAGGCTTCGTCACCACGACCAAGCCACTGAGCTGCAGCCACGGCCGTCGCTTCTGTTACCCGGACAATATCGAGCGCCAAGGCTCGGTCGAGCTCTGTTCCCTCAACTGCCTCCGACACGCCAAAACCTCCCTCGTGCTAAAGCAGGCCGTCGACCATCAGCGTAATGACCGTTAAAGTTTTTCGATTCTTATCATTTGCGGCTTGGAGTCCACATGCCCGTCCCGTTCAATGGCCGCAAGCGCCTTTCGAACGGCGGCTTCTGTAGTCTCGTGCGTTACCATCACGACGCTGGCTTGGGGCTCACCCTTCTTGCGTGTGCTCCGGCCTTGACCCGGACGCTCACTATCCGAACGGCGCTGAACAATACTCTCAAGTGAGATTCCCTGCGTTGCCATGCGTTGGGCAATCGCGGCGAAT
This sequence comes from Methyloceanibacter sp., assembly GCF_058506495.1. Lineage (NCBI taxonomy): Bacteria > Pseudomonadati > Pseudomonadota > Alphaproteobacteria > Hyphomicrobiales > Hyphomicrobiaceae > Methyloceanibacter > Methyloceanibacter sp. The sequence continues at coordinate 26,820 of NZ_JBZMXT010000030.1, forward strand.
GCGCCGGTGCGATCGTATACGGAGAGACGGATATAGTAGCCGCCCTCGTGTGTCCGCATGGCAGCCTTTTTGTAGGCCTTCATGTGCTTGGCTTTGATGCCGAAGGGCCGAAGAACGACGCCCCGAGCGATGTCGATAATATCGCTCATCACTGCAGAGGCTGTCGGCCCACCACCGGCGCCTGGACCAATCAGCATGACGTCACCAATGAAATCGCCATCGATGGCGACGCAATTGGAGACGCCATCGACATTTGCGATGGCTGTATCCCTTGGCACCATGGTGGGATGGACCCGCTGCTCTATCCCACTATCGGTTCTAAGAGCGACACCAAGCAACTTTATGCGGTAGCCGAGATCGGTGGCTGCCTCGATATCAGTGAGGGTAATTGTTTCAATCCCCTCTACATAGATGGCATCGAAGCGCGTGCGGGTGCCAAAAGCCAAGCTTGTCAGCAGTGCGAGCTTGTGTGCGGTGTCAAAACCGCCGACGTCGAATGCGGGGTCGGCTTCGGCGTAACCCTGTTCCTGTGCCTCCTGTAAGACGTCGGCGAAGTGACGGCCTTCCCGCTCCATCTTTGTCAGGATGTAATTGCAAGTCCCGTTCAAAATTCCGAAC
>NZ_JBZMXT010000031.1:0-26345 GCF_058506495.1 Methyloceanibacter sp.
CTGCGGACAGCTGCGAAGACCGCAGGCTTCTCGGCGCTTCCTACATCGTCTGCGCGTTCGATCCGGCCACAGACGACCTTCGTCTTTACTGGCGTGGCGCGGACGGTCGTCCCTTCCGCACTTTTAATGCGCTATCCGAATCGGTGCGTAAGGAAGGCCGTGAGCTCGTTTTTGCCATGAACGGTGGCATGTATGAACAAGACTACAGCCCCGTGGGCCTTCATGTTGAGCAAGGCAAGGTCCTTTCGCCGCTCAACACCAAAACGGTTAAGGGTCGGCCCAGCCAGATTCCGAACTTTTTCAAGAAGCCCAATGGTGTCTTTTACTGGGAAGCCGGCCGCGCGAACGTGCTTGAGAGCGGGAAATTTGGTGCGCGTCAGCCGAGAGCGTCCTTTGCCACGCAGTCCGGACCTATGCTGGTTATCAACGGGAAGATCCATCCGGCCTTTATCGAGAAGTCGCGCGATTTCAAACGTCGCAATGGCGTCGGCGTGGCCGAAGATGGGACCGTCTATTTGGTGATGAGTAAGGGACGAGTCAGCTTCTACAGCTTCGCTTGCGCTTTCCGCGATGGTCTTGGGGTGCAGGACGCGCTCTTTCTCGACGGTGGCTGGGCGCCAGGGATCTATGCTCCGGAACTAAGACGGAATGACTGGCCGGGCCATGGCGGCTACGGTCCCATCATTGCGGTGGTGCGGTAGAGCGCTTTTCGACGGCGACCGCAGCTTCGTTCCGCCGCAGAAATGGAATCGTAAACGGCGGATCGTAATACTGCGTGTAGGGACGACCCGAAGCTTGCCATGCGCTTGCCTCAAGCGCTTCGAGTAAGCTCTGCTTTTTCTCTTTTGCTTCGCGCCCAGAGCCGGAATAGCGCAAGGTGGCAATGGTTCTTGCGGGTAAAGCGACTATCTTGACGCGCGTATCGCACGGCTTGGGCGGTCGCGTCTCCTTAGTGTATTTGGCAGGCAGGAAGAAGCGCATTGTCCCGGATTCAGGATTGGACCGGACAGGGACGGTCATCGCGATCCGTTTGGGTTCATCCACGGCGACCGGGACGGTCATGGCAACCTTGTCCGATCCTGTCGCTGTGGCGTTTGCCCCGGAGATATAGTTGAACAGTAGACGGAATGCTTGGTTTCGCGCTTGCTTATCCCCGTGGGGCAAGGCGACTTCGGCCACTATGACGGGCGCGTACTCCCGTATCTCGACCTGATCGCCGATGCGAGCGATAGTCTGATAAGAGGCTTCTTCTGAAAGGCGAAGTCCGAATACACCGGCAACCGACTCAACTATGAGAAACAAGTAATAGGCGATCGTGCTCCACATTCCTGTCTTCGAATAGATTGTGTTTTGCGGGGCGCGCCGCGCTCAGCGGTGCCCTGAAGCCGGTTAGTGGAGTCTTTGAAACGGAAGTCTAGTTGAGTTTTGACTTCAAGCCGTCGATGCCCGCGTCGATCAACTTGTCGGCCGCCTCAGGTGTCAGAGAGCTGGAAATGATGTTCTGGGCAGCTGTCACAGCCGCATCGGCGGCAGCAGCCCGGACATCGCGTAGCGCATCGGCTTCCGCTTGTGCGATCTTATCCTCAGCAACTTTCATGCGCCGTTCAAATTGCTCCTTCATTGCGCGGGAAGTTTCCAGGGCAAACGCTTCGGCTTCTTTGGCGGCAAGCTCGATAATGTCCTGTGTCTCCTGCGCGGCGTTGGACGTCTTCGTCTTGTAGTCGGCAAGAACGGCTTCCGCCTCTTCACGAAGTGCCCGCGCGTCCGCAAGTTCCTTGGCAATAGACGACGCCCGATCATCAAGGGCTGCGGCAACTTTACGGTGGACCCCGTAATAGTAGAGCAGGGCGACAAACAAGACGAAGGAAACCGCGACCCAGAATTTGTCTGTTGCGAAGATTTCCATGGCCTACGCCTTTCGGGCCGATGCGACGGCTTTTTCAACCTCGGCCTTGGAGGGTGCCGCGCCGATTAGCTTCGTCACGATATCAGCCGCGGCTTCCGTAGCGACGGCGCTGATGTCCTTCATCGCCGAGTCTCTCGCCTTATCGATCCGCGCCGCCGCTTCGGCAGACTTCTTGGCCAATTCTTCGTCAAGTTTGGCCCGCTCCGCGTCGGTCTCGGCCTTCAGCTTGGCACGGCCTTCTTCGACGATGCTATGGGCTTTCTGCTTGGCCTCGGCCAAGGCCTGCTCATAAGCTGCAATAGCATCTTCAGTCGCGCGCTTGTTCTTCTCTGCGGCATCGAGATCGGCGGCAATTTTCGCCGCACGCTTGTCAATGACCGCGCCAATGCGCGGGAGCGCTACCCAAGTCATCAGTACATACAGTATGCCGAAGGTAATGAGCAGCCAAATGAGTTGCGGTGCCCAATCGGCCGGATTGAGTTGTGGCATGGGTCGTGTCCTTTAGGATGAACCTAGTGACGGCTCAGACTAGAACACAAATAGAATGATCAATGCCACCACGAGGCCGAACAGGCCCGTCGCCTCGGCAAGAGCGAAGCCGAGAAGCAAGTTCGCGAACTGCCCGGGTGCCGCCGATGGGTTGCGCATGGCACCCTGGAGGTAGTTGCCGAAAATGGTGCCAATGCCGACGCCGGCACCAACAAGCGCGATCGAGGCAAGGCCTGCGCCAATCAGTTTTGCTGCTTCTGCTTCCATAGTTCTGTCTCCTTGAAGGGGTCGATTTGTGTTGGTGGATGCTTAATGCATGTGAAGCGCATCGTTGAGATAGATGCATGTGAGGATGGCGAACACATAGGCTTGCAAGAACGCCACAAGAACTTCGAGGCCGGTGAAGGCCACCATGAAGGCGAGGGCCGCCCAGCCGCCGAGAAAACCAAGCGCCACGACGAACGAGCCGAACACTTTCAGCATTGTATGGCCCGCCATCATGTTCGCGAACAGGCGTACCGAAAGGCTCACAGGGCGCGTGAGGTATGAGATTACTTCGATCACCACCAGCAGCGGCAGCATGACGAATGGCACGCCCGACGGCACAAAAAACTTCAGGAAGCCGATGCCATGCTTCCAGAAGCCGATAATCGTGACGCCGATGAATATGAAAGCAGCGAGCGCAAATGTGACGATGATGTGGCTCGTAACAGTGAAGGAGTATGGGAGCATGCCAAGCATGTTGAGCGCGAGCACGAACATGAACAGGGTGAAGATGAAGGGGAAATACTTCATCCCGTCGGTTCCGACGTTGTCGCGGACCATGTTGGCGACGAACTCGTAGGATAGTTCGGCAACGGATTGCAGCCGCCCCGGGACCAGTGAGCCGGTGCGCATGGCGAGTAGCGTAAGTGCCGTGATCAGCACCGCCGCGATCGTCATGAACAAGGCCGAATTGGTAAACGATGCGTCGAAGCCGAAGAGATCGAGCTCAATCAGACGCTTGATCTCGAACTGGTGCATGGGATCGGGCATGCCGCCACCATGACCATCCCCGTGACCCGCGCTCTCAGCCGCGTAGGCTGCCCCAATCAAGGTCAAAGTCCCTAATCCTTGTCGTTCTCTGCCGCCACATCACGCTCGTCTTGGACGCGCAAGTGGTGTCCAGGCATCGGCTCTTCCTGCATAGCCTTTGCCGTCCGCATCACATTCATAATCCCGCTAGCGGCCCCCAAGACCAAGAAGACCAACAGCAAAATCGGCTTGGTGCCAAACAGCTGGTCTAATGCCCAGCCGATAAGTCCCCCAACCACAACGCCGCCGACCAACTCGACCGACAACTTCAAAGCTTGGCCCATGGCCCTTCCGCGTGCCTGTGCCTCTAATGGCGGTGCACCCAGGCCCCGGGCCTCCGTAAGCTTCCCATCGAGCGTGTCTAGGCGCCGCCTGATACTCTCAGTGTCCTGGTCGCCGTTCTTGGCTCCAGACTGTTTTTTGGCTCCGGCCATTGCACTTGCTCAATTCCGGGAAAGCCTTGAGCGAACCAGCTGGTTCCCAAGCTTCGCGCGCACTTTAGTTAGGGAATCCCGAGTGTCAAGAAAGTCCCACGCGAGACTGTGCTGCTTTGGTGGCGGGTCGGCGAGTTTGTTGTCTCGACCAAAGATGGACAGGGAGATTGGTCAGAAAACCAGCGCAAAAACAGTCGCTTGTCGGCACCCAGTGTGGGAGTCTAGCCCGCTTCACGAAGCTGTTCGGCGGTGTCTAGATCGACAGATACCAGCTGACTCACGCCGCGCTCCTGCATCGTCACACCAAATAGCCGGCTCACACGGGCCATGGTCAGCGGATGGTGAGTGATGATGAGGAATCGAGTCTGGGTTTCTTTCGACATCTCATCCATCAATCGGCAGAACCGGTCCACATTGGCGTCATCCAGCGGGGCATCCACTTCATCCAGTACGCAGATGGGCGAGGGGTTGGTGAGGAAGACCGCGAAAATCAGCGCCAGGGCGGTGAGCGCTTTCTCGCCGCCCGACATGAGCGACAAGGTTTGGGTCTTTTTGCCCGGGGGCTGGGCAAAGATTTCGAGACCGGATTCAAGCGGATCGTCGGAATCGACAAGCCTCAGCTCAGCCGTGCCGCCCCCAAACAGCGTTTGGAAAAGGCGCGAGAAATGGGCATTGACGGTATCGAAGGCCTCCAAGAGGCGCTTCCGCCCCTCGCGGTTTAGACTGGAAATTCCCTGGCGCAGCTGGGCTATTGCTTCTTCGACGTCGCCCTGCTCGCGCTCGATGTCCTCCAGCTGCGCGGCAAGTTCGATCTCTTCCTCTTCAGCCCGAAGGTTCACCCCGCCAAGGCGCTCCCGATCGGCCTTGAGTTTGGCCAAGCGCGGCTCCACCTCATCGAGGGTGGGCAGTCCGGCGCCTTTAGGCTGATTTGCACGTGACAGGCACTGTTCCGGCGCGCAATCGATCTGCTCTCGGATAAGCCGGGAAAGCGACGTGCGGCGCTCGCGCGCGGCTTCGAGACGTGCCTCGCTGCGAGCTTTGTCTTCGCGAGCCGACGACAAGCTCTCTTGGACGGCCCGTACGGCCTTCTCATGTTCCCGCAAGGCAGTTTTAGCTTCCGCCAATTCGTCCGCCGCTTTCGACCGGTCGCTCTCGGCCTCCGCAATCGCGTCCATCAGCTTGGCGCGGCGCTCCTCGATTTCCGCCGGCAGCTTGGCAAGGGTCTCCAGGTCTGTTGTCGTCTCTGACTTTCGGGTGCCCAACGTCTCAATCTGCGTGTTGGCGTTCGCAACCCGCTTGCGCCAGAGGTCCTCTTCGGCGGCAATTGCCCCGATCCGCTCTGTACGGAGCCGAACCTCGTTTTCGAAGCTCTTCAAATTGGCCTCAGCCTGCGCCGCCTCGGAGCGGGCCGTGGCGGCGTCGGTCTGCGCTGTCTCCAGCGCTGCTATCAGCCCTTCGAGCGCGGTCAGTTCCTGGAGCGCACTGGCCACAACATCCGCCTGTTCTTTGGCGTCTTCATGGGCGGCGTTGGTCAGGCTCAAGGCCTCCGATAGGGCACCGAGTTGTTTGCTGTTCGCCTGAATCTCCCGCTCCGCTGTGGCGAGAGCGTTTCGTGTCTGGTCGAGCTCGGCGCGACCCTCTCGGATCTTGAGGCGGAGTTCCTTGGTCTTCTCGCTTGCGGCCTGGCTTGCGTCGGCAGCGGCTCCAAGCGACTGCTCAGCTGCGGCCTGGGTGGCCTCGGCCTCGACCCGCAAGGTTTTGAGCGACTCGAGCCGTGTGCGCTCTTCCAAGCGCGCACCTTGAGCCGTCGTCGCGCCAGCCTGGACGCTGTAGCCGTCCCACCGCCACAAATCTCCCGCCTTGGTTACGAGGCGCTGCCCTGGTTTCAAAACTGACTGAAGCTTGGGCCCTTGCTCTGCGTCCACCAGCCCTATCTGCGCTAGCCGACGCGTCAATGCCCCGGGTCCTGTCACGAAGTTGCCAAGAGGCTCGGCGCCGTCTGGCAGGGCTGGTTCGTCGCCCGTGCCGCCGATCTTGCGCCAATGGGCCGGGGCGCTGTCTTCGGCCGCCGCATCCAAATCATCGCCAAATGCTGCGCCAACCGCATGCTCGTACCCGCTTTCGATCCTGACATCTTCGACGATAGGCGTCCATTCATTCGCCGGCGCCAGCAGCTTCAACAGCGTTGCCAACTCCGTCTCGATCTCTTGGCGAGCAAGCTTGGCATCCGCAAGCGCGGTCCGAGAATGATCCTCGTTGGACCGCGCCTGTTCTTCAGCGGCTTCGGCTTCTGATAGCGCGGCTGCCGCGTCCTCAAGAAGAGCGGATATCCGATCGGCATCTGCGTTTAGTTCGGAAAGCCGCTCTGCGCCGCCACTCGACGCTTCGAGATCTGCGAGCTGTTGCGCCAGGTCCTCGGACTGAGACGAAAACCGTGCGATCTGGCCGGACAGGCGTGTTTGCTCGGTCTCGAGACGGCCCCGTTCAGCCCGGGCTTCGGCAAGCTCGTTGGTTGCGGTTCGTAGCGCCGCTTCCGCCGAAGCTAAGACCGATGCGGCGCTGGCAGCTGCTTCTCGCAATTGTGGTTCAAGGGTGTTGTTCGTGCCCGCCGCCTCAAGGCCTTTTTTCTCTTCAGCCAAGCCCTTCAGGACCTTGTTGGCTTCGGCGATTTGCTCTTCCTCGCGCGTCAAGTCACGCGCGGTTTGTGCAAGTTGTGTCTCTAGCTCGTCTTGCCGGGCTTTTGCACGGGCCTCTTCCCGCTCCAATGCATCGCGGTCAACGCTGAGACGGTGCAGAACCGCCGCACGGCCGGCCTCTTCGTCGCGAAGGGGCTGGAGCTTGTCAGCCGCCTCGGATTGCAGGCGCAGCGCCTCAGACTCGGCCTTGGTCTCCTCGGCTACGGTTGTCAGCGACTGCTGGAAAGCAGCCTCGTCCGTTTCGACCTGTGCGCAGGCGTCTTCCCATTGCAGATGGTAAGAGAGCGCCTCTATCTCTTGAATCTTATCTGAGATGTTGCGGTAGCGTTTTGCCTGGCGTGCCTGACGCTTCGTTGCCTGGAGCTGTGAGGTTAGCTGGCCGATCAAGTCAGCGAGACGCGCCAGATTGTTCTCTGCAGCTCTGAGACGCAATTCGGCCTCGTGGCGCCGGCTGTGAAGACCTGCAATGCCGGCTGCGTCTTCCAGTACACGCCGCCGCTCCAACGGCGTTGCGCTGACGATTTCTCCGATACGGCCTTGTTGCACGAGAGCTGGCGAACGGGCGCCCGTTGCCGCGTCCTCGAAGAGGAGCCGGACATCTCGGGCTCGCACATCCTTGCCGTTGACCCGATAGGCGGAGCCGGCTTCGCGCTCAATGCGTCGGGTAACTTCGAGCACGTCAGCGTCGTTGAATTCGGCTGGTGCCAGGCGCTCGCTATTGTCGATGAAAAGCGTGACTTCGGCGGTGTTGCGGGCCGGCCGGTCTTGCGCGCCAGCAAAAATAACATCGTCCATGGCAGAGCCGCGCATGCTCTTATAGGACGTCTCGCCCATTGCCCAGCGCAAGGCCTCCAGCAAGTTAGACTTGCCGCAGCCATTGGGACCGACAACGCCAGTCAAGCCCCGCTCGATCACGAGCTCGGTGGGCTCAACGAACGATTTGAACCCAAGAAGGCGAAGGCGAGAGATTTGCACCTGCTGACAATCCTTTGTCTTTGGAACCAGGCCGCCCGAATTCGGAGCGGGCTAAACGCTTACATGGTTACAGAACGCGACGAGACCTGAACTTGGCCGGGGACACGGCGATTCGCAACGCCTCAGATTAAGAGGCCTGCGGTTCTATCAAGGCCTTCATCTGCTCGAAGGTCACCTCGCCTTGAAGCTTCTTGCCGTTGATAAAGAACGTTGGCGTTCCCACAACGCCATATTTGCGTCCCCGCTGCTTAACCTCCGTCAATCCATCGATAATGCTTTGATTCGATGAGCATTTGTCAAATTGCGCACGGCTCATTCCACTACTTTTCGCGATTTTGTAGAGCGCGTCAGGACGCATCTCTTGGCTCACCCACTCGCTCTGACGGGCGAGATAGGCCTCGTTTAGCGCCAAGAACTTACCCTGTGGGGCGCATCTTGTGACGATCGCGGCTGCGCCGGCGGTCTGCCCTATCGCGAATTCGCGGATAATGTAGCGCACGCGTCCCGTGTCGACATAGGTCCGCTTGATGCGGGGAAAGACCTTGGCGTGGTAGGCACGGCAATAGGGGCACGTGAGGGATACATACTCGATAATGGTCACAGGGGCATTGCGGTTGCCGTATTCGCGGTCCCCGAGCGGTCCTGGCTCCAAGAGTTGGTCCTCTAGGGACGTCGCCTCAGGCGTCGCGCCGCCAGGTCCGCCACAGGAGCCAAGCACGAGCGGGCTCAGGCTCGCGGCAATGCTGAAGAAGATCGTGGCTAGTCTGCTAAGCCGCAAAGATCATCCCCCATAGGACTTCAATCCAAGCTTATTCAGCGCGATCTCCGCAAAAGTATCGTGCGCCCGTGCCGCCCAAAATGAGGTCGCCACGTCGGCAATGCGCGCTCAGCCGCTGGGTGGCGTCTCAGGTGTCCCTTCGATCGCGGCCTCGAAGACTTCAAAAGCTATGCCATCAAGACGCTTGCCGTTGACGAAGAAGGCCGGCGTCGCGTCGACGCCGTAGTCTTCATGTGCCTTCTTGCGTACGGCCACGATTTTGTCGAACAGCTGCTTGTCTGCAAGGCATGTCTCAAAGCTCTCTTCAGAGAAGCCGGCCTGCTTTGCAATGAGCTTCAGCTTATCCTTGCCGTCGGCACCCGGTACGGCCCAGGTTTCCTGAGTCTCAAAGAGCCCGTCAACCATCGGGTAGAAGCGATCGTTGCCAGCGCAGCGGGCCAGCATGGACGCAGCCACCGCCAGGCCATCGAGGGGAAACTCGCGGAAGATGAAACGAACCTTGCCCGTATCGATGTACTTCTCTTTCAGCCTGGGAAACACCTCGTCGTAGAAGTGTGCGCAATGCGGACATGTCATCGAGGCGTATTCCACAATCACCGTATCCGCGTTCGGATCGCCCAGCGCGATGTCTTCAAGCGGCCCCTCTTCCAAAAGGGCCACCAGCTCTGGATCGGCCTGAGGTGCGTTTGGGTCTTGCGGTGCTTCGGCGTTTAAGACGAACAGCCCCACGGCCAATGCGCCGAGGACGAGTGCGCCGATTGTATAAAGGCCTGTTTTGTTCTTCTTGGCCTCGGTCGAGGCGTCGGTTGATTCCTTATCAGGTTTTGCCACGTCGAATTCTCCGGCTTTTCCTTCTTTTCGCGGATGCCCGCGTCATTCGGCGCCTACAATCGTCGAACAAGGCGGTTCGAGCAAGCGGGTAAAAGTGGCCTCGCTTCAACCCCTTGTGAGCGCAAAACCTAGCCGTCAGGCCATAAGGCTCAGCTCCGACGACCTCGTGGTTTCCGGCGGGCCTCCGCCTCCTGCACAGCCAGCGCACCCAACCGGCCTAGCGCTTGAGCCAGCTTGGCGTCTTGAATGCCCGCGGATTTGGGCAAGGCGTATGCGGGGAGTGGGGGCTTCGGAGCGCGCTTTGGGCGTGCTACGCGGGATATGGGCGCCTGCAGAAAGCGCATCTCCGTGACAGCCCGATAGCCGAAATAGGCGTTAATGCGCTCGAGTATCTGCGCTGCGCGATGTTGTACTTCGATGGCTCGCGGTCCCTCTATGCGAAGGACAAGCGTCGCTCCTTCGGACCTGTAGCCACCTTTATTTGGCGAACCTCCCTCATCATCGTCCCAATCCCGGTGTCGTCGGGGCCAAATGATTCGGTCCGGCATGGTGTCACGGGCTAGCTCGGCACCGGCGATGGCGCGCCAGTCGCTAAGGAGCGCGCTGGTCGCAAAGCCCCGCTCACGCGCCGCTTTGTCCAATGCCCTCTCAACAAAGGCGCCGATCGCCCGCGGGCCGCCTTTGGGCTGTCGCCTCGTGTTGTACACTGCCGCTCCTTTGTTGGCCCCTGAGTCTACACCATAGTGTGGAGGGATTGCGCACGGCATAAGGATTTATGCAAGACGTTCACATGCAAAACACTGGCCCCAGTAGCGGTATCGCGACCATCGCGCCGAAGCTCCTGGCTTGGTACCGGCGCGAGGCGCGCGCTCTGCCATGGCGTGCGCCGCCTGGGAAGCTGCAGGACCCATACAAAGTCTGGCTAAGCGAAGTCATGCTGCAGCAGACGACCGTCAAGACGGTGGCCCCGCGCTTCATCGATTTTTTGCGCCGCTGGCCCAATGTGCACGCGCTCGCCCGAGCGGAGTTGGGCGAAGTCCTCGCCGCGTGGGCTGGCCTTGGCTACTACGCCCGAGCGCGAAATCTGCACGCCTGTGCGCGGGCCGTGTCGGAGTCCCATGGTGGACGATTCCCAGACACGGAGGAGGCTTTGCGCGAGCTGCCCGGGATCGGCGCCTACACTGCGTCGGCCATTGCGGCGATAGCATTCGGCCGGCGTGCCTGGCCCGTGGACGGCAATATCGAACGCGTCGTCGCGCGGCTGTTTGCAATCGAAACGCGATTACCGGCAGCCAAGCCACAAATCAAGTCGCTGGCGGAGAAGCTGACGCCTGCGACCCACGCCGGTGATTATGCGCAAGGAATGATGGATCTCGGCGCAACGGTCTGCACCTCTCGGCGTCCGGCTTGCGGCCTTTGCCCAGTGCGGCTGGATTGCCTTGGCTTTGCAAAAGGTATCGCGGAGCAGTTGCCTTACAAGGCGGCGAAGGCCACGCGGCCGACGCGACGCGGCGCGGCCTTTGTCGCGATTCGTAAGGACGGAGCGGTGCTCCTACGCGAACGGCCACCAAAGGGACTATTGGGTGGCATGCTGGAGACGCCATCCACCCCTTGGTTGGAAGAGCCACAATCGGAGGCCGCAGAAACGTACGCGCCCGTTAAAGGCTCCTGGAAAAAACTTTCTGAGATCGTGACGCACACCTTCACGCATTTCCATCTTGAGCTGGCGGTCTACCGGGCCGAGGTTCAGCCGCGCGCAGCGCTGAGGTCCGTGGCCGAGCCTGCGCGTTGCCGTTGGGTCGCGCAGCAAGATCTCAGGAACGCCGCATTGCCGACGGTGATACGCAAGGTTCTTGGCTCGGCGCTGAACTGCTGAGAATGTGGAGGCTAGGACGCCAGCTTCTGGCGAGCCTCGGCGCGCAACGCGTCGATAGGCTTGAGCGCCCCGTCGGCTTCGTAGTGCCAGAACGTCCAGCCATTGCAGGCCATGGCGCCCTGGACATGCGCCCCGATCTTGTGGATGGAGCCTTGCGCGTCCCCGCAGGCGATCGATCCGTCCGCGCGGACCTTTGCTTCGTGACGCGCAGCGGGATCGTAGAGTGCCGTCCCCGGCGATAAGAGGCCAAGCTCCACGAGCGCGCCGAACGGCACGCGCGTCTCGGCCCGCTTGCCCTTGGCGACCTGCAACGAGGCCGGATCGAGTGTCTTGACGGCTTTGAGCCTTTCGCGCGCTGCCTTGGCGTATGCGCCTTCGCGCTCGATCCCAAGAAAGGCGCGGCTAAGTCGCTTAGCGGCGACGGCGGTCGTGCCGGAGCCCATGAAGGGATCCAGAACCACGTCGCCGGGATGGCTCGCAGCGAGAATCACCCGCTGCAGCAGAGCCTCAGGCTTCTGGGTAGGGTGGGTCTTGCGCCCGTTTTGCTTTAGGCGCTCGGCGCCCGAGCAGATCGGCAGAAGCCAATCCGACCGCATTTGCAGATCCTCGTTTAGCGCCTTCATGGACTCGTAGTTGAAGGTGTAGCGGGCCTTCTGACCCATCGAGGCCCAGATCATCGTCTCATGCGCGTTGGTGAAGCGACGGCCCCGGAAATTGGGCATGGGATTCGTTTTGCGCCAGATGACGTCGTTCAGCACCCAGAAGCCGAGGTCTTGAAGCGCGGTGCCGACGCGAAAAATATTGTGATAGCTGCCAATGACCCAAAGACTGCCATTAGGCTTCAACACACGGCGGCATGCGGTTAGCCAGTCTCGCGTGAAGCGGTCGTAGGATTCGAAGCTGGAGAACTTGTCCCAGTCGTTGTCGACCCCGTCCACACGGCTGTTGTTTGGCCGGTAAAGCTCGTTCGCGAGCTGGAGGTTGTAAGGCGGATCAGCGAAGACAAGATCGATGCTCTTGCTGGGAAACTTCTGAAGCTCCTCCACGCAGTCGCCGACAATGATTTTGTTGCGAGGAAGTTGCCGCTCCCCCGAATCCCCCACACCCATGATACTCACTCGCGTTACGAAATACACACACGCGCTTGCCGTACTGTCTTCGGCAAGACCGGCCTATGCTGGCTGAGCGGAGTAAAGGGGGCCTTAATCCAGGAGAAGTCGGCAGAATCGGCTGACGATAAGGCTGAGCCAACAGGAGAAACGATTGGCAGAAGCAATTGTCATGGTGCACGGCGTCAATTGTGGCGGCTGGTGCTTCGAAACCTTTAAACCGGTGTTTGAGGCGCGTGGGTTTGAGTGCTTCGCGCCAGATCTTGTTGGGCATGGCGCCGACAAGGCGAACGGTATCGAAAAACTTACCGGCGTCGGTATCGCGGACTATCTCGCCCAGATGCGCGATCTTATTGCACAGCTTCCAAGGAAACCGGTCTTACTCGGGCATTCCATGGGCGCGGTTATTGCCCAGCAGCTAGCAGCGGAGGGTCTTGCCGAGAAGCTTGTTTTGGTGAGCCCGGCGCCTCGCGCCGGAATCTTGCCGCCTTCGAGCCCCGAGAAGCAACTTGGGCAAGACTTGATGTCGCTCGGACCTTTCTGGACGCGGGCCTTCGAACCGAATTTTGAGATCGCCTGCGACATCAGTCTCAATCGTCTCTCGCCTGAAAGACAGCGCAAGGTGTTTGAATCCTTCGGGCCGGAATCGGGCCAGGCGCTGTTCGAGCTGTTCTTCTGGATGTTCGATCAGACCCGGGCGACCGTCGTTGATACGCAGGCGACACGTTGCCCCGTGCTCACACTATCTGGATCTGGCCGTGACGATCGCGTCGTCTCAGTTGAGGCTGCGAAGGCAACGGCGGACGCTTATCCGGGCAGCCCATTTTGGGTTCTGGAGGACCATGCTCACATGGTGGTCGTTGAGGATGGCGCGGACAAGATCGCCATACGCATCGCGGACTGGCTGGGCTAGCCTTCGACCTCCGCGATTGCGCCGCGCGCAGCCAGGATGCGTCGGATAGGCGCGAAGGAACGGCGATGATGTGGGCAAAGGCCATGTCGCTCTATGCCGTTGGCATGTTCTGCTGTGCCGTAGCCCTTGTTTGTCTCCCAGCCATAGCCGCGATAGCGCTTGGCGAGTTTCATCATGATCCTGTCGCGGGTCACCTTCGCGACGATTGAGGCGGCCGCAATGGACAGCGACTTTGCGTCGCCGCCAATGACAGCACGGGCCGTACCCGGAAAACGTCTGGGGACGGCATTTCCGTCGATCAACGCCGTCGCCTGAGAAACCTCGAGCGTCCGGAACGCGGCACGCATGCCCCAAAGGGTCGCTTGTAAAATATTGTCGCGATCAATACGCTGCACTTGGCCGATAACGACTGAGACGCGCGCTGTTGCGGCTATCTCCTCGAAGCGATCCTCGCGCGCTTGCGGCGTCAGCTTCTTTGAGTCGTTTAGCCCCTCGGGAATACGGTTGGAGTCCAGCACGACAGCGGCCACAACGACCGGCCCAGCCCACGGTCCGCGGCCGGCCTCGTCAATGCCTGCCACGGGCAAGCCATGCAGAGCCATCATCTCTGTCTCGAGATCGAAGTTAGGGAGACCGGGATGCGCCCGCGCCGACGATTCCATATCGAAACTGTCGGACGAAGCCATGGGCTTGCGCAACAGGGCAACGCAGCAATGCCCTCCGCCACTGTGGAAAAGCCCTTACAGCAGGCTGAGTTGCTGTCCCGGTAGTGTCGGTGGCGTGAAGAGATCGGTTCGCAACTTCTGCGGCTTGTCGAGTCCCAGTCGTTCAGCAGCCATCTGAAACCGTCGGCCGATCATCCATGCATACGGCCCGTCACCTTCCATACGGCCCTGCCACTGCGCGTCATACAGCTTTCCGCCGCGGGTTTGGCGCATCAGCGACAGCACGCGGTCTGCGCGGTCTGGGCAATTGGCTCCTAGCCATTCCACAAAGAGATCGCCTATCTCCAGCGGAAGGCGAAGCAGGATGTACCCTGCCTCGCAGGCGCCCGCCGCTGAGGCCCGCTCCAAGATACGTTCTATCTCTGCGTCCGTAAGACCTGGCACAACGGGAGCGATCATCACAGACGTCGGAACGCCGGCATCTGCGAGCGCTTCAACAGCTTCTAGCCGCTTATCAGGCGTGCTGGCGCGCGGCTCCATGGCACGGGCAAGCTTGCGGTCCAACGTTGTGACGGAAAGAGCAACCTTGACCAAGCCGCGTTCGGCCATGGATTGCAGAATGTCGAGGTCGCGCAAAACGAGGGCCGATTTGGTGACAATGCCAACCGGGTGGTTCGTTTCGCTTAGAACCTCCAAAACGTGCCGCATAATGCGATACCGCCGCTCGACCGGCTGATAGGGGTCGGTGTTCGAGCCGATCGCGATCATGCGGGGCTCGTACCCCGGTGCTGCCAGCTCGCGTTCGAGTGCTTGCGCTGCGTTGGTCTTAGCAAAGAGCTTTGTCTCGAAGTCGATACCCGGTGACATGCCGAGAAAGGCATGCGTCGGGCGCGCAAAACAGTAAACACACCCATGCTCGCAGCCACGATAGGGGTTGATTGACCGGTCAAACCCAATGTCCGGGGATTCATTCTTGGTGATGACGCGGCGGGCCGGGACTTCCTGGACTTCCGTTTGCAGCGCATCGAGATCGCCTAAGGACTCCCACCCGTCATCCACGGGCCCGTAAGTTCTTGGCTCAAAGCGGCCTGAACGATTGCTTTGTGCGCCGCGTCCATGGCGGCGGCCGTAAGCTATGCCGCCAAGCTCATGGGGTAGGCTCTCTTCACGGGTTGGTTTTCGAATTGCGACACTCATGCCCGCAATATAGGTCCGAGGCTGGAACAAATCAAGAACATGTGGCATCTAGTGCTGGATTGGGTCGCATGTGATGATTGCTGAGGCCTCGGCAGCAGCTATAGTCCGGCCCATGATTTCGGTCGTTATCCCCACGCTCAATGCCCAACGAGATTTAGTCCCGACATTGTCGGCGCTTGTGCCGGCCGTCGTCGATGGCATCGTTCAGGAGGCGATCATCTCGGACGGGGGATCGACGGACGACACTTATGTCATCGCCGATGCGGCAGGCACGCATGTTGTGCGAGCGCCACGTGGCCGGGGACCGCAGCTGGAGGCGGGCGCCGCTGCTGCAAAAGGGGATTGGCTCCTGTTCTTGCACGCCGACACGGTGCTTGAACCGGGCTGGATTAACGAAGTCACCAGCTTGATAGAGCGGATCGAGACGGGACGCCGCAAGCCAACGGCCGCCTATTTTCGCTTCGCCCTTAACGATAACGGCTTTATGCCTCGGCTCATAGAAATGATGGTCGCTGTTCGATGCGCGCTGTTCTCGCTGCCCTATGGGGACCAGGGTCTTTTGATTTCCCGCAGACACTATCAGAGGCTTGGCGGATTTCGTCCGTTGCCACTGATGGAAGACGTTGACCTCGTGCGCCGGATTAAGCGCCGCGAACTCTGCGGGCTGAAAACGGCCGCGGTCACGAGCGCCAAGCGCTATCAGGACGACGGCTATCTATTGCGTAGCTTCCGCAATTTCGGGCTCATGCTTCTTTATCTCTTGCGCGTTCCGCCCCGCGTGCTCGCACGTCTCTATGGCTAGCAGGCGGCGGAGCGTGGCTTCGGCCTTCGCGGCACGTCTGATCGTCATGGCCAAAGAGCCGAGGGCAGGCGCCGTTAAGCGGCGGCTAGCAAACGGCATTGGCGCCGCCGCAGCCGCGCGATTCTACAGGACTACTTTGCGCCACACGCTGATGCGCTTGGGCGCAGATCTGCGCTGGCAGACCTACCTCGCAGTGGCACCTGATGCGTCTGTGACTGCTGCTTGTTGGCCGTCATGGCCTCGTATTCCGTGCCTGCCTCAGGGTGAGGGCGATCTTGGCCAACGCATGCAGCGCCTGTTCGACCTTGTCCCACCCGGGCCCTCGATCATTGTCGGCAGCGATATCCCTGCAATCACCGCCGGACATATCGCCGAAGCGTTTAAATGCCTTGGGCAAGCCGACGCCGTCTTCGGTCCTGCGGAGGATGGCGGTTATTGGCTGGTCGGCCTCCGAAGTTGTCCAAGGCGGCTCGCCCCGTTCAACGGTGTACCCTGGTCTTCGGACCGCGCGCTTGCCGTTACGCGACAGAACTTGAGCGGACGAAAGACAAGGCTAGCAACTCGCCTTCGCGATGTCGACACCGCAGAGGACTTCAAAACTCAGCGACGCTTCGCCGAGCGCCTTGTCTTACCACGCTAGCGGCTCCTTGAGGGGGCATGCACTCACATCGTCATCGTGAGGTGCGGGTGCAGGGAGCCTCGAAGGACAACGGGAGGCCTATCCAATGGCAACCTTCGAGAGGCGCCTGAAGGCTTCCATTTCAGAGTAAATTGGGGACGGAGAGGCTTGGCTATCTCTTCTTCTTCTTCTTCTTCTTCTTGCTCTTTTTCTCCTCCGCGAACCGAGGCAAGAGTTCGACAAAAGAGCAGGGGCGGTGCCGGGCATCGAGCTGAAACTTCAGAATGCCGTTCCACGCGTCTTTGCAGGCGCCAGGTGATCCGGGTACGGAGAAAATGAGCGTTGTCTTGGCGAGGCCACCGCAAGCGCGGGATTGCACCGTAGACGTTCCGACTGTCTGATAGCTCAGCATGTGGAACAGCGTGGCGAACCCGTCGATCTCTTTGTCGAATAGGGGCCGCAGCGCTTCGGGCGTTACGTCGCGTCCTGTGAAACCCGTTCCACCCGTCGTTATGACGACATCAACGCCATCGTCTTTAACCCAAGCCTTTACCGTATTGCGGATGGACTTCGCATTATCAGGCGAGACCATCCGGTCGGCGACAACGTGACCGGCTTCTTCGATCATCTGCACGAGGAGGGGGCCGGACTTGTCCGTCTTTGCCGTGCGCGTGTCGGAGACTGTCAGCACGGCGAGGCGCAAGGGAACGAAAGCGCGGTCGTAATCAATACGGGCGGACATTGTAACTTTCCTCCAGCCTTGTCGCAGAGCGGCTTCAGTGGCTGATCAGCTTTCTTGGGGCGCGCTCAGTCGTTCCTTGAGCATGAGCAAATCACGCCAGGCATAGCGCTTCGCCTCTGGCGAGCGAAGCAGGTAAGCGGGATGTAACGTCGCAAGTGCCGGGATGTCTCGGTCTTTCGATCGATATGGTTTCCACTTGCCGCGAAGGCGCATGATGCCCTCGGTTGTTTCGAGCATGGACTTCGCGGCGGCGCCACCAAGCAGAACAAGCACCTCTGGGTTGAGCAACTCAATCTGCCGCGTCAGAAAGGGGGCGCAAGATGCAATTTCTTGGGTTGTTGGGGTGCGATTGCCCGGCGGTCGCCAGTAGATCGTGTTGGTGATGTAAACAGACGTCTCGTCCAGGTCGATCGCGGACAGCATTTTGTCTAGGAGCTTGCCGGCCCGTCCCACGAACGGCTTGCCTTGAAGATCCTCATCGCGACCTGGCGCTTCTCCGATGAGCATGACTTTCGCCTCCGTGCTTCCGCGCGCGAAACACGTGGACTTGGCGGTGCGCTTAAGCGGGCAACCGTCGAATGCGGCTGCGGCTTCTGCCAGTTCGGCTAGCGTCGTGATCTCGTCGAGCTTCGGTTCGGGCGCAGTCGTCGACAACGGAGCTGTGGCCTTCCGTTCCGCTTTGGGTGGAGTCTTAGGCGTTGCCTGAGTCTGCGGTGTTGCCTGAGCCTGCGCCTTGGGCTTGGCCTCGGAGTTCGCCGGAGGCGCCGGTGTCGTAGGTTCGGCAAAACGGTCAATCGGGACCTCGCCGATAGCCTCGTCCACGCCCATCGCGGCATACCAAGCCAGCAGGCCTAAGTGTTGTTTTACGTCGCTTTCTCTCATTTGCGTGGCCAGGGCCGATCCGATATTTGTCAGTTCAAGACAACAACCATGACTTTAGCACCAAATATGCCACGGATGCGGCAATAGCTGGGGGCGGCCGGGTGCGCGAAAAAAACAGAAAGGGCTGAGATGAGCGATCAGGTCGAACGGGACGTGATGGAGTTCGATGTGGTGATCGTGGGTGGGGGTCCGGCTGGCCTGTCCGCTGCGATCCGGCTCAAGCAACTCGCTGCAAAAAAGGACAAGGAGCTGTCTGTCGTTGTCTTGGAAAAAGGGTCCGAGGTCGGCGCCCACATACTTTCGGGCGCCGTTATCGATCCCATCGGGCTCGACACGCTCGTTCCCGATTGGCGCGAGCAAGGCGCGCCGCTTACCGATGCCGTCACGAAAGATATGTTTTACTACCTCGCTGAAGCGGGAGAAGTCCGCCTGCCGAACCTCTTCATGCCACCGCTGATGAACAATCACGGATGCTACGCCGGAAGCCTCAGCAATCTGACGAAGTGGCTCGGGGAGCAGGCGGAGGCGATCGGGGTCGAGGTTTATCCTGGAATCGCGGTGGCTGATGTCATCATCGGCAAGGATGGTGCGGTTGAGGGCGTCATCACAGGTGATCTCGGCGTCGCGAAGGATGGCAGCCACAAAGATAGCTACACGCCGGGCATGGCGCTCATGGGCAAGTACACGTTCTTTGCTGAAGGCGCGCGTGGCTCGGTCACCAAGCAGCTCATCAAGAAGTACGGTCTGGATGAAGATAGCGGCACGCAAAAGTTCGGGATCGGCCTGAAGGAACTTTGGGAAATCCCGGCGGGGAATCATCAGCCGGGGTTGGTGCAACATACGATGGGCTGGCCGCTCGACAACAAGACGGGCGGAGGGTCGTTCGTTTACCACTTCGGCGACAACCTGGTCTCGGTGGGCTTCGTCGTGCACCTCGACTACGCCAACCCTTATCTCCACCCGTTCAAGGAGTTTCAGCGATCCAAGACCCACCCCGTCATTGCGCGTCATCTTGAGGGGGGCAAACGCCTCGCCTACGGCGCGCGGGCGCTGACCGAGGGTGGCTACCAGGCCGTTCCGCAGCTTGCCTTTCCCGGCGGCGTGCTTGTCGGCTGCGCGGCTGGTTTCGTAAATGTGCCGCGCATTAAGGGGTCTCACAACGCGATGCTGTCAGGCATCATGGCTGCCGAAGCTGCCTTCGGCGCACTGGAGGCCGGACGGGCGCGCGACACGCTTCTCGAGTACATCCAAGCCTACGATGCGAGCTCGGTAGCCAAGGAGTTGAAGAAGGTCCGCAATGTTAAGCCGCTGTGGTCTCGTTTCGGCACGCGACTGGGCGTCACGCTCGGGGGCTTCGACATGTGGATCAATACGATCTTGCCCTTCCTCGGGTACACGCTGAAGCACAAGAAAGCTGATTATGCGAGCCTACGTGCTGCGGCGAAGTCGAAGCCAATCGAGTACCCAAAACCAGACAACGTGCTCACATTCGATATTCTCTCGTCGGTGTTCCTCTCGAACACTAACCATGACGAGGATGAGCCCGTGCATCTAACGCTCGCGGACCCGACTGTGCCGATCGAGGAAAACTTGCCGCACTACGACGAGCCGGCCCAGCGCTACTGCCCCGCGAATGTTTACGAGGTCGTTGAAGAAGCGGGCTCAGTTCGCTTCCAAATCAACGCGCAGAATTGCGTGCACTGTAAGACTTGCGACATTAAGGACCCGGCCCAGAACATCACCTGGGTCGTGCCTGAGGGAGGCGACGGCCCTAACTACGCCAATATGTAGTTTTCTTGCTCCCCAAACATTACGGATTGCTCATGTGCTCCAGGCGAGGGGCCACAAACGCGCCGCCTTTGAACCCAAATATAGTTTTCATGACAGGTCAAAGCGCTTAGCCTGTTAGGGTGCGATGGACAAACAAGCTTGGGGCGGCGGAAGCCGGGCCGAAAATATGACGAATCCCAACAGTGGGGCTTTGCGGAAGTGGGCATGGCGATCGGTTATCCTGGCCGCTCTTTTGGCGGCACCGACGGCCTATTCGGAGGTAGTGGCGAGAGAACCGGGGGGGTGGAGCGGTCGAACGCTTCTCGGCAACTACCTTGCTGGCCGCGTCGCCCGTCAGAATGAAGACACTGAAGCCGCGGCCGAGTTTTACACCCAAGCGCTCAGAGCCGATCCGACGAATAAGGCAATTCTCGAACAGGCGTTTTTGCTGGCGGCCCGTTCAGGACATTGGGAGCGCGCAAGCCAACTTGCCGCGGATCTTGTCAAGGCCGAGCCCTCACATCGATTCGCTCGGTTTCTATTGGCGATCAACGCGTTCAACCAGGGCGAATTCGACAGAGCGGAGGGGCATCTCAACGATGCACGGCAGGGCCCAACCGTAGATCCAACCTCTACGCTCGCGCGCGCCTGGGTTCAGGAGGCTCGAGGTGAGCACTCAAATGCTTTCGAGACGCTCGACATCCTGGGCACTGCCGACTGGGCCAAATTCTATCTGGACTACCATCGAGCGCTCATTGCCGACGTCGCTGGGCGGCACCAGCTCGCCAGTAAATCTTTTGAGTCTGCCTTCAAGCGGAACCAGCGAATGGTCCGACTCGCAGAAGCCTACGCACGCCACGCCGCGCGCGGGAACCGCGCTGAGCTTGCGGTCGCATCGCTCAAACTGCATATGGCGAAGGCGAATCCACATCCCATTACAGAAACCCTTCTTGAAGAAATCGAGCAGGGTAAGCGGCCAAATCTTATAGTCAGAAACCCTTCGGATGGGCTCGCCGAGGTGTTCTATGGCATCGGTAGTGTTGCTGTGGGCGAGGGCAACCTGGGAGCCGGCTCTCTCTATCTAAAGTACGCCTTGCTCCTTCGGCCAGATTTCCCGTCGGCCCACGTTGTGCTCGCCGGAGCCTATTCCGAGGCGAAGAAGCACGAAGCCGAAATCGCTGCTTTCGAGAAGGTCCCGGAATCCTCGCCATTGTGGCTTACGGTTCAACTTCAGAAAGCTCGCGCCCTCGCCACGCTAGATCGTATCGACGATGCAAAGGATCTGCTTGAGGGGATTATCGCGGACAACCCCAAGGACATCCGCCCGCTCGACGCTCTTGGGAACATACTCAGATACAAAGAGCGGTATCAAGAAGCTCGCGAGTATTACACCCGCGCGATCGACCTGGTCGATGAACCAACGGAGCAGGATTGGCCGCTGTACTATTCGCGCGGCATCACCAACGAGCGTCTGAAGAATTGGCCCGCGGCCGAGGTCGATTTTAAAGAAGCCCTCAAGTTGAATCCGGAGGAGCCTGCCGTATTGAATTACCTCGGATACTCATGGGTCGATCAAGGGATCAATCTTAATCAGGGAATGGAATACATCCGCAAGGCTGTAAGATTGAGGCCCGACGATGGATTCATCGTCGATAGTCTCGGCTGGGCGCACTATCGCTTGGGGAACCTGCCGCAAGCGGTCCAACAGTTGGAACGGGCTGTCGGGTTGCAGCCCGAGGACCCCACCATCAACGATCACCTCGGTGATGCTTATTGGCGCGTGGGGCGCAAGCTCGAAGCGAATTATCAGTGGCGCTACTCCCTCTCGCTGGAGCCAGAGGACGAAGACCTGCGGAAGTCGCTAGAGAAGAAGATCACATCTGGCTTGGATGAGCCTACAGCGACGATGTCCGCATCTGAGATGGTCGAGGCTAAGCAAAACACCTCGCAATAGTCGTCGTTTGGCGATACTCGTGTCGCCAAATGCGTATTCGGGAAATCGCTTGGGCTAAGCTCAATCTCACGCTCGAGGTGCTGGGCCGTCGCGATGATGGCTTCCATGAGCTCAGGAGCCTCGTCGCCTTCGCCGGCGTGGGCGACTCGCTTGAGTTTCTCCCATACGATCCCGATGTGCCGTCCGGTGCATCGGAGCTCGCAGAAGCGTCGAACAGCTCTGATGCGTTTGCGCTCGACATAGAGGGGCCTTTTGCCAAGGGCTTGTCGGGTGAGAATCTTATTTTGATCGCGGCGCGAGCGGCAAAAGACCGATTTCCTCAACTTAACTCCGGCACGTTTCGGCTTGTGAAGACACTCCCCGTTGCGGCAGGGCTTGGAGGCGGATCGGCGGACGCCGCAGCGGCGCTGCGACTGCTCGTCCAAGCAAAGGACGACGCGGTCTCTTTAAGCGATGTTGCGGTCCTGGCGCCTGAGCTGGGCTCTGATGTGGCAGTCTGTTTACACGGCAAGCCTGCGATGATGTCAGGTCGTGGCGAGCGCATCGAAGCGGTGAAAGGCTTTCCGCAGTGCGGGGTCCTGCTTGCCAATCCCGGCGTGAAACTCAGCACCGCGGAGGTCTACAGTGGGCTCCGGGCTGAACGTTTCGAGGGCCAAGAGGAGCCGGTGCCACGGCTCGATTTCGAAGGAAGCTTCGAGAGGCTCATCGACTACGCATCAAGGCGTTCAAACGATCTCGAGCCTGCAGCGCTTAGGCTTGCACCTGAGGTTCAGGCGGTACTCTCAACACTTGGTAGCCTGGCCCGCGTTCGGCTCGTTCGTCTTTCGGGGTCGGGTGCGACCTGTCTCGCAGTTTTTCCTTCGCCGCGCGAGGCGCTACGGGCCGCAATCCTTCTCGCCGAGCGAGAACCAGACTGGTGGGTCACCGCTGGGATGCTTGGAGGTCCTCACGCAGCGCCGTGATCGTTTACACAGGGGGTCAGTAAGGCCGGCTCACGGAGAACTCGATTGCGCCAAGCAATGCTGACTTCACGTCGCCATCAGGGAAAATCGCGAGCGCATCGCGTGCGATCGCGCCGTAGTGGCGCGCACGCTCCATGGTGTCGGCCAACGCATTATGCTTGGCAATGAGGTCGATTGCTTTTCGCAAATCGTCTTCGCCGATGTCGCCTTGCTTGAGTGTCCGTTCCCAGAACAGGCGCTCTTCGTTATTGCCGCGACGATAGCTAAGTACGACCGGTAGCGTGATCTTCCCATCCCGAAAATCGTCACCGACGCTCTTACCGAGCTCCGACTGCTCGCCGGAATAGTCGAGCGCATCATCAACAAGCTGGAACGCGACACCAAGATTGCGCCCGAACGAACGCAATGCTGCAGCTTCAGATTTAGGCCGCTCTGAAATCACGGCGCCCACCTCGGCGGCAGCCGCGAATAGCGCCGCCGTCTTTGCGTCGATGACCGCGAGATAGTCATCCTCCGTTGTGTCAGTGTTATTGGCCGTTACGAGCTGCATGACCTCTCCCTCGGCGATAATCGCCGCTGCATCCGAAAGGATGCGCAAGGCGCCCAGGGAGCCGACCTCAACCATCATTTTGAAGGACTGGCCGAGCAGATAATCGCCAACGAGAACGCTGGCTTCATTGCCCCACAGGAGCCGCGCGGTGGTCTTACCCCGCCGGAGGTTGCTCTCATCGACGACGTCGTCGTGGAGCAGCGTTGCCGTATGCATGAATTCGACAGCAGTCGCGAGCCATTGGTGCCCATCGCCCTGATAGTCGCATAACTTCGCCGAGGCGATCGTCAACATGGGACGCAGGCGCTTCCCCCCAGAATCGATTAGATGCCGCGCAAGCTCGGGGATTAAGTCGACATTCGAGCGGGCTTTATCCAAGATGAATTGGTTGACTCGGTCCATGTCCTCCTCGACAAGCGCGAAGAGCGGGGCAAGGCTCGCGCCGGGTTCGCGCGGGTCCGTAAGCTTGACGACAATGCCCACAGTCCAGTCTCCTCTGGTGGAGGGTCTCGTTTCCCTCGGTGCCGAGCGCTTATAGCACTGTCGGCGGGTCGAAATGAAGAATAAGGCTGCGGTGGCATTCGTGGAGCGGTTGTGGCGATGAAAGAATTGATACGGTCGACCGACCCAGTGCTCATTTCATTTGTGAGCGCGCTTCTGAAAGAAGCAGGCATCGTGTTTACAGTGCTGGACACCAATATGAGCGTTATGGAGGGGTCGATCGGCGTTCTTCCTCAGCGCATCCTGGTGGACGGAGAGTCGGTGAGTAGGGCACGTGCGATGCTCACCGAGGCAGGCGTTGGCAGTGATCTCGAGCGCGACGATCGGTCCTAGGGGCTCCGGCGAGCCGAATACGACCACAGACGCCTTTCTCGGCGGACGGATCGAACTGGTTCAGCAAAAAACGGGGCACCGGGGCGGCAGCGATGCCGTTTTTCTTGCCGCCGCGGTACCGGCGCGGCACGGAGAGCGGGTGCTCGATGCAGGGACAGGCGCGGGCACAGCCGGTCTATGCCTTATGGCGCGCGTTCCCGGTATCCACGTTACCGGCGTTGAGATCGACAACGCTCAATGCGCGCTGGCTCGGACGAATGCGGAACGGAATGGCTTCGGCGACCGTTTTCGTGTGATTGAGGCTGATGTCACCGAGTCTGGCCAGGTTTTGGGCGAGATGGGGCTTGTCCGTGAGACGTACGACCACGCTATTGCAAACCCACCTTTTTTCGGAGAAGGAGCGGTGCGCGTAACCGCCGACACATCGCGTGCGAATGCGCATGTCATGCCTGAGGGAGAGCTGGATCACTGGGTTCGCTTTTTGACCAGTATGGGCAGACCACGTGCGCTGCTGACCCTGATCCATCGGGCTGAGTTTGTCGGCCTGCTCCTGGATGTCTTGAAGGACCGCTTCGGTGCGCTGACGATCTACCCGCTTTTCCCTAGGCAGGGGCTCCCCGCGTCTCGCGTCATCGTCCAGGGACGCAAGAATAGCCGTGCGAGCCTTCGGCTTTTGCCGGGGCTGGTGCTGCATGAAGAAGACGGCGCCTATACCGGCGAGGCCGAGGCGGTCTTGCGTAATGGAGAGCCATTGCCACTAGGGCGTCCCGACCCATCGAGGCGCTCTTGATGGGTGGGGCGGGGCAATCGCATCGGGGAGAGGGCGCGGCCCCTCAGGGGTCTGAGCTTTCCGAGGAAGCTCAGGCCTGAAGAACACAGCTAGACGCAGACCCTTACGTCCTTCCAAACCCATTTGCGGTAGGGATTTCCGCGGCGGTCCCAGACCCGGATTGGGACTTTGCGCGGCGCAAAGTGGCAGTAGGGGCGGCCGCGATAGTCGATCCAACCAGGGCCATACTGGTATTTTTTCCGGCCGCCATAGTGCCCCCGATTGCGGCGATAGCGGCCAGCATAGGGACTGGGCCGGTAGTTGTGCTCATAGCCTCCATAACGGCCGCGGTCATGGCCCTTACCACCGTAGCCACCGGCGGAGCCTGCATGAGCCGTTGTTGAACCAACGGCCACCATCATGGCCGCGACAAGAAGAGTTGATTTCAGCATCGTCGTCGCCTCGTTTCGGGCAGCCATCACGCCGCCGTATGTCCTCGGTCTTAGGCATAAGACTAGCGGCGCGGGACTGAACTGGGACTGAGGATCGCGTTCATTGGTCGTTCAGCCTCAAAAAAGAAAAGCCGGTATCAGGTTGAGATACCGGCCTTGGGTCGGACTGCGATGCGGTCGGGGAGCGCTAGCGATAATACCAGCCGCCCGAGGTGTGCGTTCGCCAATATGGGAAATATGCGTACGGGTATCTGCCGCAGCCATATCGGGAGCGGCAGCGCCGTGGCTTGTAGTAAGCGGCGCGCGGCCGAACGTAGCGGCCCGGAGCGACGAAGCGCCGGCCACAAGATCCGCGGCTGTAATAACCGTCGCGCCAGACCTTGCGGCACCAGCTCGCATCGGCGGGTTGTGACACAAACGAGACGCCAAGCAATGCCACGGCTGCCGCTAGGCTCGCTAGGATGGCAAATTTTTTCACCGAGCTGTCCCCCTCGTAACGCCTGCAGTCTTCGGCTGGCCGTTCAACACGGTACGACGTTACACCGACTATACAACACGCGAACACCCTCGGCCCATGTCTGTTTGCAGGATCTGTCTAACGAAAGACTTCGGGCACAGGCCAGGCGGACACTGCCCCGGTCTGGCCTTTATTGGTCACGATCTAATGGGCTTTGATCCCGAAGGCCCCCGCGATACGGTACAGCAATGAGCGATAATGGTTTCTTGGATACGCTGAAATCTTTAATTCCCGAGCGTTGGACGAAGTCCCACCCGCTCGTGCCCGTCCTGCGCCTTAGCGGACCTATCGGGATAAGCTCTCCTTTCCGGCAAGAACTGTCCCTGCCGACCGTTGCTGCTGCGATTGACAAAGCCTTTGGCATGCGTGGCGCCAAAGCGATTGCAATTCAAATCAACTCGCCGGGCGGGGCGGCAGTCCAATCGACGCTTATTCATAAGCGTATTCGTGCACTCGCCGAGGAGAAGGACCTCAAGGTCTATACCTTCTGCGAAGATGTCGCGGCCTCTGGCGGCTACATGCTGTCGCTTGCCGGCGATGAGATTTATG
>NZ_JBZMXT010000032.1:0-25855 GCF_058506495.1 Methyloceanibacter sp.
CTCACAAGCTCGGTCGACTTCCTAAAGCGCCTTGGCGTTTGGGAGCAGCTAATGCCGGCGGCAGCGCCCCTAACCGCTGTCCGAATTGTAGACGCCTCGCGGAGCCTGCTTCGCTCCCCGGACATCGCGTTCGAAGCGCAGGAATTGGGCCTCGAAGCATTCGGGTTCAATATCGCCAATGCCGCCCTGAACCTCGCGCTCTACGATCGGGCGCGCGCCGTTCTGGCTCATCTGTCGCCCGCAACGATCGCTAGCATCCAACTTGACGCCGATCTGGCCACGCTGACTCTGGATACGGGAGAAGAGCTCAGTTGCCGGCTCGTTGCGGGGGCCGATGGACGACAGTCCAAGTGCCGACAAGCTGCCGGAATCGAGACCCGCGAAATTCATTATGAACAATCGGCCATTGCCGCAAGCTTTCGTCACAGCCGGCCCCATCAGGGCGTTTCCACGGAACTCCATCGGGAGGGGGGCTCGGTAACCAGCGTGCCGACACCCGATCCGAATATGTCGAGCTTGGTTTGGGTCACGGGAACGAGCGATGCAGATGCACTGATTGCCTTCGATGACGACAGTTTCGCTGCACGGCTCCAAGAGTGTTTTGATGATACGCTTGGAGTGGTGTCTGACATCGGCCCGCGCGCTAGCTTTCCTATCGTTGGACTCACCGCAAAGCAGCTGGCGGCCAAGCGCACTGCTTTGGTCGGAGAAGCCGCCCACGCGATGGCGCCTATCGGTGCGCAGGGGCTTAATCTTAGCTTGCGCGATGGGGCGGCCTTAGCTGACGCGGTCGCGGCTGCTCTGCGCAATGGGCGCGATCCAGGAGGACCTTACGTCCTTGCTCAATATGCCCGAGTTCGTCAGCTTGATGTGCTGTCGCGCACAGTCGGCGTAGACCTCTTGGGTCGTTCACTTTTGACCAAACTTCTCCCCGTCCAACTGGCGCGAAGTGCGGTTCTAGCCGGGCTCGGCTCGATAGCACCGCTGAAGCGCATGGTAATGCAGGCTGGCCTCGCGCCGCCCGCCGATCTTCCGCCTCTCATGCGACCTATCGAGAGCACGCCCGCTTGACGCCACGTCTCGCTTTCTTCAAGACGTTGCGCTTCCTTGCACTGTCTTGATGCCGGATTCATGCTTCGTACAAACACTCAAGGGACCAAAGGCTGACACTTGGCGAACTCAATCGACACCTCCTTCGCAACCGACCTGAAGTACCGACTCGAATATGGGGGCCTTCGGTTCCTAATTGGCCTCGTTCGGCTCGTGCCGCTCGACACGGCTTGCGACATATCGGCCTTCTTCTGGCGCGTTCTGGGCAAGCGCAATCGGCGCCATAAGCGGGCCCTCGCCAATCTCGAGCGGGCTTTCCCGGAAAAGGCGCCGGAAGAGCGGGAGCGCATTGCCATCGCTGCCTGGGACAACCTTGGCCGGGTCATGGTCGAGACAATGAATATCGACCGCATCATCAAGGACCCAAGCCGGCTTCATGTCACGAATGGCCACTGGATCGACCGCTACAAGGACAAGATGGGCCCGGCCTTGATTGTCACCATGCATATGGGCAATTGGGAAATCGGCATGTGGCCCATCACCGCGGCAGGCGTTCGGCCTGCCGGCGTCTACCGGTCGGTGAAAAACCCTTATGTCGACCGTTATCTACGCGAACAGCGGCAAGCCCTTTATCCAGGTGGTCTCTTTGGTCGTGGCCGTACTGCGGGCGAAGACGAAACACAAAAAACCGCGCGCCTCATCATGGACTATGTCCGCCAAGGCGGCCGGCTCGGATTCATTTCGGACCTCTATGATCGAAACGGAATTGAAGTCCCATTTTTTGGCCACTTGGCCAAGAGCATGCCCATCGCGGCGATGATTGCGCGACGGGTTGGTGCGCGAATCTGGATTGGCCGATGCATCCGGATCGGAAATCGCTCCGTATTTGAGATAAATGTTAATGAACTTCGGATCCCCCGGACCAACAATCAGGCCGAGGATATCCGTTCCATAACTGCCGCTATTCAGCGCTACTTCGAAATTTGGATTCGCGAAAATCCAGAACAGTTTATGTGGTCAAATCGACGCTGGTCTTAGGACTACACCATCCTGCGTTGACACCCTCACCCTGCCACGATCTTATCGACCTATGTCTACAGTCCGAAACGCAAGATTCCAGATTGGCCAGGTCGTGCGGCACCGGGTCTATCCGTTCCGCGGGGTAATCTTCGACGTGGACCCGACCTTCTCCAACACCGAAGAATGGTACGCCTCTATTCCAAAAGACGTTCGGCCGCGAAAGGACCAGCCTTTCTATCACCTGCTCGCAGAGAATGCCGACACGGAGTATGTGGCCTATGTCTCCGAGCAAAACTTGTTGCCGGACGAATCTGACGAGCCATTGCGCCATCCGCAAATCCCCGAGTTCTTCGAAGACCTGAGGGACGGCGTCTTCCGCTTCCGCTACGTTCAGGAGCATTAAGCCGGCGCTCGAACCGCTGCCGCCACTTCTGTGGCTCTATCGGCGCGCCGGGCGCCAAAAGTTCGGCAAAAAGAAAGGCCGCGCAGGAGAACCCTTCGCGACCTTTTTTCTTTTCATTCCCGTTAGGAGCTAGTCTGACCCCTATTGGCCAGGGGCTGGTCCCGGTTGCGGAACGGCACCTGGCGGCGGAGCGGCACCGGGCTGCTGAGGGGCGCCTCCTTGGGCGCCTCGGGCCTTCGCTGCCAACTCCTGCCTCTGCCTCTGGAGATACGCAATGTACTCGCGGCGTGACTTCTCAAATGCGACGGCATCGGTCGGCGGACCATCCAAGGCTTTGGAGAAGCCTGTTAGCGGGAAGCGGAATGCAAGTGTCTTTTTGTCGACTTTGAGCGCAGCGGCGACCATCAAATTCCCCTTGCGCATCTTGTCCAACAGTTCATCCGTGAGCTCGATGTCTGCTTGGCAAGCTGCAGGAAAACAAACATTGAACGGCAGGGGCGTAGGATCTTCTTGGTCGATAACGATTTGGGCGCCCGTTGGAATCACGAGCGAGTTGATCGTTGGCATGCGGATGATGAGAGCTTTCTTCGGGTTGCCCTCCTCTATACGCACTGCTGCGTAGTGGGTGACGATAAGAAGGTTTGGATCCATCTTTTCGGACTGGATCACACAGATCTCCTTGTTGCCGGTCTGTTCGCTCTTTTGACACAGTTTTACCCACTGATCACCGCCATCAGCTGGTGCGGCAGCAGCGCCGGCGGGCGCGCGCGGCGGGGCTGAAGAAGTATTGGGTTGCTGGGCAACCGCAAAGACGCTGGCAGTCGTTACGCCGATCACCAAAAGACTTGCGCCCAACACCATACGTGCCGCGTTGCGGCCAAATCCATTCCAGCGATCCTTGGACGAGATCATCAAACGACCTTTCCTCTCTTTAGTTTCTGGGCTGGCAAGGGAGCTGCCGGCCCTCTCGGTGCCCATCTTTACTCACTAGGGTCAATACTCGAAATGCGGCGCGGGCGTGGCTAAGGGCCGCTCTCGTCGCATTGCCGCACTGTGGTCCTCTTGCTGCTCTAGATTGGGGAAGGTTGCCTTTGGACCTCAGATTTCTCGGTCAGGGATGTTACCCTTAGCCAGACAGCGTAACTCGTTGGCATCTATAGCCATCCAAGGTCGTCCTTGAAAGCCCCAAATTCGCTCCTGATCGTAGCTCTCTTGCTTTGCCCCACCGCGGCCTTGGCGACCCCGGAAGGGGGCATCGCCATGCATGGCGTTCCCCGTGCGCCGGCGGATTTTTCGCATTTTTCATATGCGAACCCGGAGGCTCCCAAAGGAGGGCGCGCCCGTTTGGCCAAGCAAGGCACCTACGACAGCCTTAACCCCTTCATCGTGAAGGGAGTTTCTGTCGATGGGGTCCGCGAATACGTCTATGAGACCCTCATGGCGCGTGCCTATGACGAGCCCTTTACGCTCTACGGCCTTATCGCAGAGGCCGTCGAGACCCCCGAGGACCGATCTTGGGTCGAATTCACGTTGAATCCATCGGCGCAGTTCTCCGATGGCACGCCGATTACGGTCGACGACGTGATTTTCTCACACAGCGTATTGCGCGACCGCGGGCGCCCTAATCATCGCTCCTACTACGGAAAAGTCGCAAAGGTGGAGAAGACCGGCGACCGTACAGTTCGCTTCACCTTCGATAGCTCAGGGGATCGTGAAATGCCGCTCATCATGGGCCTCATGCCGATCCTTCCGAGCCATGCCCTAACGCCTGAGTCATTCGAGCTCACTACGCTCTCTCCCCCGATCGGCAGCGGCCCATACGTGGTGGAGTCGGTGGACCCAGGCAAGAGCCTCACCTTCAAGCGCAACCCGGATTATTGGGGGCGCGACCTTCCCGTCAATCGCGGGCGCTACAACTTTGACGAAATCCGCGTGGACTACTTCCGCGACGGTAGCTCCGTGTTTGAAGCCTTCAAGTCCGGACTCGTCGACCTTCGCAGCGAACTGTCGCCGACGCGATGGGCGCAAGGTTACAACTTTCCCGCTTTGCGTCAGGGAAGAGTCGTCAAGGAGGCGTTGCCTATCGAGACACCAGCCGGCATGTCGGCTCTCGTCTTCAATACACGCCGGCCAATCTTTGCCGACCCGCGCGTACGTCAGGCGCTCATACGTCTTTTTGATTATGCTTGGATCGACCGCACGCTCTATCACAACCTGTTCGCATACTCGCAAAGCTACTTTGCGCGTTCGGAGCTGTCCTCGCATGGGCGCCCAGCGGATGCGGCTGAGATCGAACTTCTGGCTCCGTTCCCCGATGCGGTCAAACCGGAGATCATGGACGGCACCTTTTCGTTCGAAGCGAGTGACGGGACCGGTCAGAATCGGGAGGGGCGCCTTGCCGCACTCAGGCTCCTCTCCGAAGCTGGATATGTTCTGAGAAACGGCACGCTCGTGAACGCGGAAACGGGCGAGCCGTTTACGTTCGAGATCTTGGCGCGCACGCGGGGCCAAGAACGCCTCCTTCTCACTTATGCGAACGCGCTCAAGGGCGTGGGTATCGACGTGCGCATAAGCCGCGTGGACTCCGCCCAGTATGAGCGGCGCAAACAGACTTTCGATTTCGATATGATCCCAAATTTCTGGGGGGCATCCCTTTCGCCGGGCAACGAACAGTCCTTTCGCTGGGGCAGCAAGGCTGCCAATACACAGGGCTCGTTCAACTTGGCGGGCGTGGAGAACGAAGCCGTAGATGCGATGATCGCAGCGATGCTCGAGGCGAAGACACGGGAAGATTTTGTGTCGGCCGTGCGCGCGCTGGATCGTGTTCTGTTGTCCGGGGACTACGTTGTTCCCCTCTTTTACTTGCCGGACCAGTGGGTCGCTCGCTGGAGCAAGTTGAAGCGACCTGAAAAGACGCCGCTGTACGGCTATCAAATCGACACGTGGTGGGCCGATCCAGCTGAGGCTACCGGCAGCCAAACGCAGTAGCCCAAGTTGTCGGGGTGCGGTTTGCCGATCTTCGCGCCGACCGCAGCCAAAGCGTTCCACAAGCTAGGCAGCCTCCTTGGCCGCTCCGGCGATCTTGGCAAGTTCCTTCAGAAAGTCGCGCGCTCCAATCAACCGATCATCAGAGGTCGGCCAATTGCCGTAGAAGATCAGCTTCTGGTCAGGTTGCACCTTTGTTTTGCGCGCGTACTTGCTGATGAAGTGCATAAGACCTTCGGGATTTGCGAATTCGTTGTTCCGGAACTGGACCACAAGCCCTTTCGGTCCGGCGTCGATTTGCTCGACACCAGCCTGACGACAGAGCCCCTTGATTTCAACAACATCCAAGAGGTGTCTTACCTCATCCGGCAATGGACCGAACCTATCGATAAGTTCAGCCGCAAACGCCTCGATGGCCTCTTGAGTCTCCACACCCGATAGGCGGCGGTAGAGACCCAGGCGAACTTGTAAGTCCGGCACATAGTCCTCGGGGATAAGGACAGCCGTACCGAGATTGATGCGCGGGCTCCATTGGTCCTCGATCATGGCGCCGTCGCCATCGCGTAAGGCGGCCACGGCCTCTTCCAGCATCGATTGGTAGAGCTCGTAACCAACTTCGCGAATATGTCCGGACTGTTCCTCGCCTAGGAGATTGCCGGCACCCCGTATATCGAGATCGTGGCTTGCCAGGATGAACCCCGCGCCGAGCGTATCGAGGGATTGCAACACCTTGAGGCGCTTCTGCGCGCCGGGCGTAATGCGTGCATCTGCCGGGATGGTGAAATAGGCGTAGGCGCGGATTTTCGAGCGGCCAACGCGTCCGCGCAATTGGTACAGCTGCGCAAGCCCAAAACGGTCCGCGCGATAGACAATCAGCGTATTGGCGGACGGTATGTCGAGTCCGCTCTCGACAATCGTCGTCGACAGCAATACGTCGTATTGGCGGTCGTAGAATGCATTCATCACGTCATCGAGTTCAGTCGAACTCATCTGACCATGCGCCCGCGCCACGCGCAGCTCAGGCACGTGTTCCGTCAAAAAGGCGCCAGCTTCTTCGAGATCGGAGATTCGCGGCACCACAAAAAACGTCTGACCGCCCCTGAAGCGCTCACGCAGCAATGCCTCGCGCAGCGTCATAGGATCGAACGGCGCCACATAGGTGCGTACGGCAAGCCGATCTACCGGGGGCGTTGCAATCAGCGACATCTCGCGCACACCGGACATGGCGAGCTGCAACGTGCGAGGGATGGGAGTCGCGCTGAGTGTCAGCACGTGGACGTC
The DNA here is from genome assembly GCF_058506495.1 of Methyloceanibacter sp. Taxonomy (NCBI): domain Bacteria; kingdom Pseudomonadati; phylum Pseudomonadota; class Alphaproteobacteria; order Hyphomicrobiales; family Hyphomicrobiaceae; genus Methyloceanibacter; species Methyloceanibacter sp. The sequence continues at coordinate 6,740 of NZ_JBZMXT010000032.1, forward strand.
TTCGCGAAGCTCCTTTAGACGCTCTTTATGCTTCACGCCGAAATGCTGCTCTTCGTCGATGATCAGCAGCCCGAGATCGGCAAAGTCGATTGACTTTCCGAGCAGCGCGTGCGTGCCGATAACAATATCAACGTCTCCCTTCTTGAGGCCTTCCTTTGTCGCACTCAACGCCTTTGCCGAGACGAGCCGTGAGGCCTGCGCAATACGTACTGGGAACCCGCGAAACCGCTCGGCGAATGTGTTGAAGTGCTGCCGAGCGAGGAGAGTAGTTGGCACAACAACCGCCACCTGCTTGCCGGCCAACACGGCTACCAGGCTCGCCCTTAGTGCTACCTCGGTCTTTCCAAAACCAACATCGCCGCAGACGAGACGGTCCATTGGCCGTCCACTGGCCAAATCGTCCAGCACCGCGTTGATGCTGGTCATCTGATCTTCGGTTTCCTCATAGGGGAACCGGGCCGAGAACTCCTCATACGTCCCATCTGGCGGTGCAAGTGTCGGGGCCGACCGCAACTCACGCAACGCAGCGACTTTGATGAGCTTCTCAGCCATGTCTCGAATGCGCTGCTTCAGCTTGGCCTTGCGAGACTGCCACGCGACACCGCCGAGCTTGTCGAGAACGACGCCAGCTTCGTCAGAGCCGTAGCGTGTCAGAAGCTCAATGTTCTCGACCGGTAGATAGAGCTTGTCATTACCTTGATAGTGGAGTTCCAAGCAGTCGTGCGGCTCGCCCGCTGCCTCGATCGTACTCAGCCCAACGAAACGCCCAATCCCATGATCGGCGTGCACGACGAGGTCGCCGACCGTGAGGCTCGACGCCTCCGTTAGAGCGTCGGAGGCCTTCGGCTTTCGCACTTTGCGGACGAGACGGTCGCCAAGAATGTCCTGTTCGCCGATAACGGCCAGGCCCGGGGACTCAAAACCTGTCTCAAGCGGCAAGACGGCAACGGAGACCGCATCGCGAGGCGCGGAGACGGCCTGTTGGAACGTCTCAACCCGCACTGTCCCGTCTAATCCGTGCTCCGCGAGCAACGCCGTCAGCCGTTCCCGGGCGCCCGCGCTCCAACAGGCTACGATGACGATTTTCTGTGCGGCAGTTAGCTTCTTGGTGTGGGCAACAACGGCATCGAAGACATTTTCGCCGTCGGTCTGTCGTTCTGGGGCGAACGACCGGCCCTGCCGGCCACCAAAGGAAACAACGGTGATAGCCTCTGTCTCAGGGCGCTCGAACGCATCGAAAGAGACAACATGCGGCGCATCAGTCAGCCGTGTCTGCCATTCCCGCTCGTCAAGGAACATGCTGTCGGCAGGGACCGGATGATAAGGCGGCGCGCCGAACGCCTTCCGCTCCAGAGCCTCAGCTCGCGCATCGTAGTGATCTGCGACCTGCTCAAGCCGATTCTCGCGCGCATCGTCGGACAGCGGATCGAGTGTGATAATGGCGCCCGGCAAATAGTCAAACAGAGTGTCGAGCTGCTCGTGGAACAGCGGCAGCCAGTGCTCCATGCCCTGATGATGTTGCCCCGCTGAGATGGCTTCATAGAGCGGGTCGTCGCCAGTCACCGGCCCAAACAGCTCCACGTAACGTTGTCGGAATCCACTCCGCACTTCGGGTGTCAGCGCGATTTCGCTCATGGGAAGGAAATCTACGGCTTCGATGCGAGCCTCTGTCCTCTGGGTCTCTGGACTGAAAGCCCGAATGGATTCGATCGTGTCGCCGAAGAAATCGAGCCGTACCGGCTGCCCGCCCGGCGGATAGAGATCGAGGATCCCGCCTCGAACGGCATATTGACCCGCATCGGTTACGGTGCCGGCTCGCACATAACCTGCAGACTCAAGCCGTTCGACAAGCTTTCCCATGTTCAGGACATTGCCGGCGCGGAGGCGTAGGCTTGACGCCGCGATGAGCTCTCTCGGCGGCACCCGCTGGATGGCTGCATTCACCGAGGTGAGCAGCACCAACGGTTCGTCGGCCCCAACTTCCCGATGCGCGAGCGCCGACAGTGTCTCGATCCTGTCGGCGATGATCTCAGCGTTGGGTCCGACCCTGTCGTAGGGAACGCTGTCCCAGGCGGGAAAACTCAAGACTGGCACATCTGGCGCGAAGAAGCGGATGGCATCCTCAAGCGTCGCCATGCGCTGGCCATCTCGAGCCACGTGGAGAATGGATGCATTACCGTGACGGGCCAATTCACCGAGCAGCACTGCGTCGAGTCCCTCGGGAACGCCGCTCGCGATCGCGCGCTGTCCCGCCAACAAGCGATCGACCGGCAGGACTGGCAAAGCAGCTTTAGAACCCATAACGCGACGACTTACTCAGTGGGACGGCTTATTGCCGGGCCCCAGGAAAATTGTGGAACTCGCGGATCAGGGCGATCAAGGTGTCGAGATCCTTGTCTCCCAGAGAGTACCCCTCGAAGACGGACAGCTCGATTTCGGGGTCTTGCAATTCGATCAAGCGCTCGAGAACGGCGATCTCATCGGCATTCATGCTGTCGACGCTCTGCTCAGCGAAGTGGCCGAGCAGATAGTCCATTTCCTTCGTGCCTCTATGAGAGGCCCTCCAGACAGCCCGACGCCGCCGCATTCCAAGATCACTCGACATGATCCAAGCATCCAATCCTTTTTGGTGCGTTAGACATAGTGGTCCCGTCTATGTCAAGGCCGCGCCAAAGGATACCAGCGCCGCGCTATTCGGCACCGAGGCAGGTACGAATCGCCTGATAGACTAGGCTCATGCGCCCTGCCCTGCTGAGTCCACTTTTTGCACCCGTACGCACGCTGAAGGGTGTCGGCCCGCGAATCGAAGGCCTCCTAGACAGACTCTTAGCGCCCAAAATTCCAGGACCAAAGATCGCCGTGGATAAGAGTGAGCGCGGGAGGGTATTAACAAGGCACGCCCGCCTCATCGACCTGTTGTGGCATCTGCCGACTGGTCTTATCGACCGGCTGCACATGCCCTCCATCGCCGAGAGCCCGCTTGAACACGTCGTTACGCTGACAGTACGAATAGCGGAACATCGTCCTGGCGGCACTCGCAGGGGACGGCGTGCGCCCTACCGTGTCCTCGTGGAAGACGGCACGAGCGCCCTGGAGCTCGTCTATTTCAAAGCCGATCCGCGCTACCTGCAGCAGCTTCTTCCTGTAGGCGAGACCCGCGCGATATCCGGCCGGCTTGAATCCTACGACGGCCGCCTACAGATGCCTCATCCCGATCACGTGACGCCCCCTAATGGAAGCGCGAGCCTACCGGATATCGAGCCGGTGTATCCACTGACGTCGGGGCTTTCCAATACAAGCGTCCGCAAGGCCGTTCAGGGGGCCGTCGCGGCGCTGCCTGATTTGCCTGAGTGGATCGACGCCGCCTTTGTCGAGAGAAACGGCTGGGCCTCGTTCTCCGAGAGCATCCAACAACTTCATAGCCCGAAGACCGAGAAGGACCTGCTGCCCACGAACGCGGCTCGAGAACGGCTCGCCTATGACGAGCTTCTCGCCAACCAACTTGCACTCGCCATTCTTCGACAATCGATGAAGCGCCGGGCCGGCCGACCAATTATGGCCCCTGGACGGCTTCGCAAAGCGATCGTCGATGCCCTGCCGTTTGCTCTGACGGGCGCGCAAGAAAAGGCCCTTGCCGAGATCGATGCGGACATGGCCGAACCCCTCCATATGCTGCGCCTGTTGCAAGGCGATGTCGGCAGCGGCAAGACGATCGTTGCGCTACTGGCCATGGCCACGGCGGTCGAGGCCGGACATCAAGCCGCCCTGATGGCGCCGACCGAACTCTTGGCGCGACAGCACCTCGAGACCATCATTCGCTTCGCCGATCCTGCAAAACTCAGGGTCAAGCTTCTCACGGGCAGAGAACGGGGCAAACAACGCCTGGCGATACTCGAAGAGCTTAAGGGCGGCGAGATCGACATCCTGATTGGGACACATGCCCTCTTTCAGGAAGCAATTGATTTTCATGACCTGGGCCTGGCCGTTATCGACGAACAACATCGCTTCGGCGTGCATCAGCGGCTAGCGCTTCAGGCCAAGGGCATTGGCGCAGGTGCCGAACTGCTTGTCATGACAGCCACCCCGATTCCGCGCACGCTCTTGCTCACAAGCTACGGAGACCTAGACGTGTCCCGACTAGATGAGAAGCCAACGGGACGAAAGCCCGTGCTAACGCGAACAGTCCCGCTGGATCGCCTCGATGAAGTCGTCGACGGCGTCGAACGGGCCGTGCAAGACGGTTCACAGATCTACTGGGTATGCCCTCTCGTAAGCGACTCGGAGATGCTCGATCTTGCGGCCGCGGAGGAGCGCTTCGCCCATTTACGTGAACGCTTCGGCAATCGCGTCGGCATCGTGCACGGCAAGCTTCCCGGCAAGGAGAAGGATGCCGTCATGGCACGCTTCGCCGCAGGCGAACTTGCCCTGCTGGTTTCCACCACGGTTATCGAAGTGGGCGTAGATGTTCCCAACGCTTCGATCATGATCATCGAGCATGCAGAACGCTTCGGTCTTGCTCAGCTCCACCAATTGCGCGGGCGTGTGGGCCGTGGCGCCGCGCAGTCGTCCTGCGTGCTCCTGTATAAACAGCCTTTGGGCGAGATCGCGCGCGAGCGTCTCAATGTTGTGCGTAACACGGAGGATGGCTTCCTCATCGCAGAGGAAGATTTGCGTTTGCGTGGCGGCGGTGAAGTCTTAGGGACCCGCCAAAGCGGGTTGCCTGCCTTTCGCATCGCCCAACTGCCCGAGCATCAAGACTTGCTCGCGGCTGCCCGTGACGAAGCGCGTTTGTGCCTCACGCGCATGCCCCATCTGGCGGGCGAGCGCGGCGAACGTTTGCGGCTCTTGCTGTACCTTTTCGAGCGCGACGATGCCGTCAAGCTCATGCGCGCCGGCTGACCCTAAGCGGCCGTTTCTTCTTCCGCCGGTGGTTTCTTCGGCAGCGCGTTCTCGCGCTTCGCTTGCTTGCTTTTGGCCTCCTCGGCCAGCTGTTTGAGCTTGTTTTGCTTTGGGGCCACAAGCCCTGCGGAGATCACAAGCTTCACACCATCGTCGATCGCCATGTCGAGCAAGATTACGTCCTTCGCTGGCATGAACATCACGAAGCCCGTCGTTGGGTTCGGCGCGTTTGGCATGAACACTGTCATGAGCTCGTCGTCGTCGAGCTTCTCCTTGATCTCGCCCGGGGGATCGCCTGACACGAAGACAATCACAAAGAGGCCACGCCGCGGGAACTCGATGAGTCCAACACGCTTGAACGACGTTCCCTGTTTGGCGAAGACCGTCGTGAAGATTTGCTTCAACAGCCGGTAGACACCGCGCACTACAGGCATGCGATCGAGCAGGATGACACCGTAACTCACGATCGTCCGGCCGAAGAGGTTTGCGGCCAACGCCCCGATCAGCATCAGGCTGATAATGCCGAACACAAGCCCGACGCCGGGTATGTTGAAGGGCAGAAAGCTGTCTGGGAGGTAGGCGTCCGGAATGAGTGGCCGCACGAAGCCGTCGACCAGATTGATGAACCACCAAACCACATAAATGGTGATCGCGACCGGTCCAACAATGATGAGACCTGTCAGGAAGTAACCACGAAGCCGCGCAAGGAAATGCGACGATGTGGGCTCGAGAGCGCCAAAGAGGCTGTGGTCTTCCTCGTCGTCCAAACCCGGAAAATCCGGGTCATCGCGATTAGGTTCTCGTTCGGTCTTGTTTTCGTTTCGCTTGGTCATCTTGGAGAACTATCAGCGTAGGGGTAAACGGAAAACGGCGAAAATCGCGTATTGCCACAGCGGGAGTTTTGAATACTCGACCGTTCGCGTACGCGGTGGGACCTTGTCAACATACAATGGTGAGCCGATTTGAATGATGCACAGTAAACTGAAATAAATGACGCTGCTCCGCAGCGACCTCTGCCACGGTTGCCTCCCTAGGCTTCCTAGCCGCCTGACGCAACGACAGTACAGTCGGTTCCGACACGTTTGATGGAATTGCAGACCTTAGAGCCTTCGTTCTTGTTCGCAAAGGGTCCGATCTTGACCGTATAGAACGTTCCCAGACTCCCCATGTTAATGGTCTCTACGCGAGATGGGGCACTAGCGAGGCTCGAATTCGAGCGCTTCGCCTTTGCCCATTGTGCCTCTGCCTCAGACCTGGAACTGCTGTTGGCAAGCTGAACTGTGTAGCCACGCCCGGACGCAGCCGAGGATGCGGCTCCCGCCCCCGTCAGCGCTGCCGTTTGACGTGAGAACCAGCCACCAACGCCAGAACCGCCGCTGCCACGACCGGTCTGTGCAGCTTGTGGCGCTGGGGCGGATCTCGTTGCGCTGGTTGTGTTGGCAGCCGACGCGCTTGCGGCCGCGGGCGCTGGCGCGGTTTGAGCGGATGGTGTACCACCGCTCCCGAGCGAGTCCCACCAGCGCGTGACAGCGTTCCCACCGGACCCCTCTCTAACCGAGGCGTCCCATCCGGAGGTCGGCGCTGCCTGAGGTGCGGCGGCCGCTGATGCCGACGATGCACCTCCCGTGGTTGGAGCCGTCGCGCTCTGAGCCGATGTGCCCTGCGCTCCGAAACTTGGTACCATCCTCTCCCAAACACTCTTCTGTTCTGCCGGTGCCCCCGCGCCCTGTGGCTGTGCTGCGGTCTTCCGCGCCCCAAAGCTTGGGACAACGCTATCCCACATGCTCCCAGCGTCCGGGATGTAGCTGGCGACGCCAGCGCTCGCGACTGGTCCCACGCCACCGTCTTGGGCAATAAGTTTCTGCACTGTGCTTGCGCTGGAGTAGCGTCGAGCCTGCGCCATAGCCGACGCACCTTGGCTCTCCATGCCCGCAGCCTGGAACGCCAGGCCCTTGTTCACATAGGCGCGCGCCTTGTCGGAGGATGGAAGACCGAGCCACAAAGCGGCGCCGAGGTCCGCCGCTGCCTGCCCCGGATATCCCGCGCGCCGGTACGCGATGCCCCGCAGATAGAGCGCTCTCGCGACTTGGTTAATCGTGGCATCCTTATCATTGACGGTCGCTGAAAGCTGGCGCGCTGCGTCTTTGAACTGTCCTGCATTCAATGAGGCTTCGCCGCGTCTTAGGCCAATATCCTGGGCCAATACCGATGTAGGCAATGCGGCGGCGGCACACAGCACCCCTAGAGCCAGCCCAATATTGGGGGCAAGCCGTCGAGGGGATCGTCGAAAAAAGTGACCAAAGCCGCCCAAATTCCGCGGCCGGGCGACATCCTGATTTTCCGCCATGCCTTTGCTCAAACAAAGAAATCTGGCAAATCCGAGGCTAGAGTCTACTCGACCGTGACCGACTTTGCGAGATTCCGGGGCTGATCCACATCCGTTCCCATGAAGACCGCCGTGTAATACGCAATCAGCTGAATCGGTACAGCATAGACTAATGGCGAAACAAATGGATGCACGCTCGGCACAGCTAAGGCAGTTTGGACGGCACACCCTGCGCTAGCCGGATCAGCGTCACTGACCAAGATGATCTTGCCTTCCCGCGCCGCGACCTCCTGCATGTTAGAGACCGTCTTGTCGAAGAGCTCATCTTGCGGCGCGATAACGATGACCGGCACACTCTCGTCGATCAGCGCGATTGGCCCATGCTTCAGCTCGCCAGCCGCATAACCTTCGGCATGAATATACGAAATCTCCTTCAGCTTGAGCGCGCCTTCGAGTGCGATCGGGTAGCTTGTCCCTCGGCCGAGATACAGAACATCACTTGCCTTGGAGAGACTGTGCGCCAACGCTTCGTAAGGCGATTCATCGCGAAGGATCTCGGCCATATGACGCGGCACTTCGACCAAAGCCTTGACGAGTTCCGACTCAAGCCCGCGATCGATGACACCTCGCGCCTTGCCCGCGGCGATCGCGAGGCAGGCCAACACGGTGAGCTGGCAGGTGAATGCCTTCGTCGAGGCAACGCCGATCTCGGGGCCTCCGAGCGTTGGCAGCACGCCGTCTGACTCCCGCGCGATCGAGGACTCTCGAACATTCACAATAGACAGAACATGCTGGTTCTGTTCGCGGCAGTAGCGGAGCGAGGCCAATGTGTCAGCCGTTTCGCCGGATTGAGAAACGAAGAGCGCGGCACCTTCGGGCTCCATCGCAATCTCGCGGTACCGGAACTCCGACGCGATATCCACATCGACCGGCAGCTTTGCCCATCTCTCGAACCAGTATTTGGCGACACAGCATGCATAGTACGCCGTGCCGCAGGCCGACAGAGAAAGACGGTTAACCTTTGCGAAATCAAACGGCAATTCGGGCAGTGAGACCTGATCGGACGCCAGGTCGAGATAGTGCCCCAATGTGTGGCCAACCACCTCCGGCTGTTCGTGAATCTCCTTGGCCATGAAGTGGCGGAAATTGCCTTTGTCGACGATGAGCCCTGCCGCACTGGACTTGACCGTCGCCCGGTCTACGACAGCCCCGTCTCGCGCGCGGATGGTCACGCCTTCACGCTGAATGACGGCCCAATCGCCGTCCTCCAGATAGGCGATGTTATCGGTGAACGGTGCCAGCGCGATGGCATCGGACCCGACAAACATCTCACCGTCTCCGAACCCAATTGCGAGAGGGCTACCCTGGCGTGCGGCCACCATGAGGTCGTCGTAGCCCTTGAAGATCATTGCCAGCGCGAATGCGCCTTGGAGCTGTGAGAGCACTTTATGGACAGCGGCGACGGGATCCTTGCCATCCAGCAGCTCGCGCGTAACGAGATGCGCGATCACCTCGGTGTCCGTGTCCGACGTGAATGGCGCACCTTCTGCCTGGAGCTCGGTCTTTAACTCCCGGAAATTCTCAATGATGCCGTTATGAACGACCGCAACGTCGTCGGTCATGTGCGGATGGGCATTTGCCTCACTTGGCTTCCCATGGGTCGCCCACCGCGTGTGGCCAATGCCCGCGTTACCCGCCAGGGGCTCACTCGCCAAAAGGGCTTCCAGATTCCGGAGCTTTCCCTCTGCCCGGCGCCGCTCGATATCTCGCGCGCCGACCGTAGCAACGCCGGTGGAGTCGTAACCGCGGTACTCGAGGCGCTTCAGGGCGTCGACCATGACTTCGGCAACAGGCCCTTTACCGAGTACGCCAACAATTCCGCACATCGCCCCTACCCCCGTACCGTCGCAGAGCTTGAAACTTCACGTCTTGAGTCTTGCTAGCCATGCCAGCTCTTTACCGCAATTCACGAGCTGTATCGCATTATTGCGACCAGAGCTGAATGTCGTATGGCAGCTGCCCTGCTCGGACTAGCTCTGCGCGATAAGTAGCCTCACTTCGACTTATCCCCGCCACGCTGATGTCGAGCCTTTTCGGCCCAGCCGAGACGTTCCTCTTGTTTCGGACGCGACAGCGCCAGCGCGTCGTTGGGGACGTCTTTTGAGATCACACTTCCAGATCCCACATAGGCGCCATCGCCAATCTTGACAGGTGCAACGAGCGAGCTGTTCGACCCAACGAAAGCGCCAGCCCCTATCTCAGTTCGATATTTGGCGAAGCCGTCGTAATTACAGGTAATTGTTCCTGCCCCGATGTTTGCCTTCGGGCCGACACTCGCATCGCCGATATACGTCAGATGGTTAACCTTGGCGCCTTCGGCCACGGTCGCGTTCTTGACCTCGACGAAGTTGCCCACTTGCGCACCGGCTGCCAACTGCGCGCCCGGCCTCAGGCGTGCGAACGGCCCTACTTTGGCGCCCGCGCCGACTTGGCACTTTTCAAGATGGCAGAACCCTCTGATGGTTGCGCCGTCCTCAATCACGACGCCGGGTGCAAAGAAGACGTTGGGTTCGATGAACACATCCCGACCAACAACCGTGTCGAAGCTGAAGAAAACTGTATCGGGTGCCACCAAGGTCGCGCCTTGCTCCATGGCGGCGGTCCTCAGGCGACGTTGCATGAGACTTTCAGCGACAGAAAGCTCCGAGCGTGAGTTGACGCCGAGCACTTCTTCCCCATTCGACAGGACGACACGTGTCTGCAGTCCGTCTTGGTAGGCTAACGCCACCGCGTCCGTCAGGTAGAACTCGCGTTTGGCGTTCTCATTGCCTATGCGGGCGATAAGACCCGATAGCCCCGCTCCGGATCTAAACGCCATGATACCGGAATTGCAGAGAGTCAGTGCACGCTCCGCAGTCGTCGCGTCCTTCTCTTCGCGAATTCCCGAGAGTCGGCTTTTATCATCGAAGAGCAGGCGTCCATAACCCGTCGGGTCAGCCGCCTCGAAGCCGATCACGACCAAGTCCGCTCCTGCGTCGAGTTCGCCTAGCACGGCCCTCAGTGTCTCCGGCCTCAACAGAGGCGTGTCACCATAAAGAACAATCACGGGTCCAGAGGCAGAACCATAGGCCGGCGCCGCCGCCTTGACAGCATCGGCGGTACCCATTTGCTCTTGTTGCAAGAAGACCTGTGCGTCGGGAGCAACCGACAGACCTGCCTCGGCCACCGCATCCATGCCCGACCCAACCACAAGGGCTGCGCGCGAAACGCCTGCGGATCCAGCAGCCATGAGAACATGTGCGAGCATCGGCGCACCAGCCAACTGATGGAGAACCTTGGGCAGGTCCGACTTCATCCGGGTGCCCTTGCCCGCGGCAAGGACGACGGCAAGAGCCTGTGTCATCGAACTAAGAAGATCCCTATGCGCTTTCGGGCGTCATTGACGGTAGACGCCCGATTTGTACGAAGCCGCGCCCTATCTAGTCCAAAGCGGCCCTGAGGGCCACCTCGCTTATTGGTCGTGTCTTGCGTGGGATCCTCAGAATACTGGAAAATTGACCCCGGGGACGAAGCGAGTAATCTCCGAGACTTAGTTTGGTCCCGGCGATTTGGCAAAAGTCGATCCGGGCCGAGCGCGGGGAATATCGCGATAGGAGGTGACCCATGGCACGACGGCGATTTGGCAGGCCCGGCACAACCCGGATCGTGTTCTCCGCACTGTGGATCGCACTCGGCGGCCTCTCCGCCTACTATCTGTTCACCCTTTTCACCGGGGCCGCTCCTGCAGTGAGCCGAACCGCCCAGATGGCGGCTCCCGCCGCACCTGAACCCGCCGCGCAGGCGCCATCTCCTTCTGTAGCGCCCGGACTTTCGGCGGAGCAGCTCAGCGTGATCGACAAAAACCTGCAAACGCTCTCTCAGCAACTGGCCACGCTGGATGAGCGGCTTCGGCCGATCGAGAATTTCATCGGACCGGCCGCAAAGCTACCGCCGGCGAACTCCGTCTCGACCTCAGCGCCCAGACCGCTCCCCAAACTTGAGCCTTTGCCAAGAGTGGCGGCGGTTAGCCCGGCGCCGGAGCCAAAACCCGCCCCAGCGCCTGAAACTGCCGCAGCCCCCGCAACACCGGAGCCGCCAGCAGCGCCCGCAGCAACCGAAACGCCAGCGCCCGCCGCCGCGGCCCCGCCCGAACCTCCCGAGCCGGCTCAGGAGGCCGCGCCGCAGCCATCGAACCCTCCCGCCGCCGCTCCTAAACCGCCAAAACCAGTCGCGACGACGCCCCCACCCGCACCGCGTCCAGCTGCAGCTCCCCCCGCGACTCCCGCCGCTCCTGCAGCTCCAGCCACCGCGGCCGCAACGCCGCCTGGTGCGGAGATAGAGCCGGAAGTTGCCGCGGAGGAGGTCGAGATCGCGGCCATCGATCCCGTTGCGCTGCCTCCCGCCGCCAATGATGGCTCCACGCGCTACGGCATCGAGATAGGCAGCGTGGCGAAGCGCGATGAGCTGCGCCCACTTTGGCGCGAGTATCTGACGAAACATGCCGCGCTCGTCGCAGGGCTCCAACCCCGGCGGGTTCGCGCGCCGGACAACCGCTGGCGCCTGATCGCCGGACCCTTCGATAATGCCCAGGATGCGGAAGGTGCGTGCTCGCTATTCAAACGGGCCGAGCGTCCTTGCGCCGCCACGGTTTACGCCGGAGACGCTCTCTAAAGCGCGAGCATCCACAAAGCACTTTTTGTGCTTTACAATCAATGGCTAGAGCCGATTTGTGTTGAAGGTGTCGCAAGCTTGCAGCTGACCGCTCTGAAATCCTCGGCGAAACCAGCGCACCCGTTGCTCTGAAGAGCCGTGTGTAAACGAGTCGGGCACAACATAGCCTTGGGTCTGGCGCTGAATTCGATCATCACCAATCGCACTCGCTGCCCGCAATGCTTCATCAATATCGCCGGGTTCGATGAGACCCTTGTCAGCCTGCATTTGGTGGGCCCAGACGCCGGCAAAACAATCCGCCTGCAGCTCCATACGAACCTGAAGGGCGTTGCCGCCTCGGCGGCCCATGCGCCGCTTGGCTGCTTGAACCTTGTCCGCGATGCCGAGCACGTTCTGCACGTGGTGCCCGACCTCATGAGCGATGACATAAGCTTGTGCAAAGTCTCCCGGCGCCCGGAATCGATTCTTCAGCTCTCGGTAGAAATCAAGATCGATATAAACCTTTTCGTCGGCTGGACAGTAAAATGGACCCATTGCTGACATGCCTGTGCCGCAAGCTGACTGCACTGAACCATCGAAGAGGACAAGGCGAGGTTCCCTGTAAGTAATCCCAAACTGTCGGAACGTTTTGTGCCAGACGTCCTCGGTTGTACCGAGAACGACTGCGACGAAGCTCTTAAGGTCGTCTTCGCTCGACGACTTTGGCTTGGCGATCTCGCCCGGACTGCCCGGGACCGGGAAGTTACTGGTCCGCGGCTGTTGTGGCTGCGGCAAGCTGATATCGGGGAACCCACTTCCGCCGTTGCCTGTCGGCGCGGAACCGCGCATCAGCGCTCCTGGGTCAAACCCGAAGAACAGAGCTAGCCCGAGGATTACCAAGAGGCCAATAAGACCAATGCCGCCGCGCTTCCGTCCACCACCACCGCTCGAAGGAAAGCGCGAACCGCCGCGCTGAGGGAACGGAAAGCGAAACACCCCGCGCCCACTTCCCCGACGGTCTTCTATATTCTGGCTTTGCCGCTGACCGCGCCAACGCATACTTGTCTCCTCAGGAAGCTCTTCAGATGGTCCTCTCGCATTTTGCATGCGTCATCGAACTGCACAAGATGCGTCGCGAACCGTCGTCCGAGGCTGGCACGCAAAGGTCGCATAGCCGCATTCCGGACTGCCCGCCCCTGTCGTCAAACGGGTTGAGTATTCCAGCGCAAATCTCTGTGGTTATTAAACTAACTGACAACGAATCGTCACAGAACTGCCATAGGAGCCCGCCATTCTCACGATGCCCGGCAGAGTTCGTTCTGGGCTGGTAGTGCGTTCTGTGTAATGCGTACGAGCCTCGGCACTCCCCGCGCCGGGGCTCTTCTTTTTGGTCCCGCCGAATGCGTTGCCAGACGACTCGCGCCGGTCATCAGACGTCGGCGCGCCGATGGCTTGACTGCCCATCCTCAGCGATCGTGTGCCGCACCGTCGAGTGCGGCCCCGTCCAGCGCTTTGTCGGCAGATGGGCCATCGTGGCCCATCTTTTCGTCGGAAGGCTTGTTGTTCGCGTGGCCGTGCGTGGTGTCCGACGCCTCCGACTTATGAGCGGTGTCGTGGTCGGTCGTCTTATGGGACCCGCCCCCATGAAGAATGGACAGCGCAATCGTGAAGCCCACCACGATCCCCGCCATTACGATGACCAAGTAGGGTATGCTCTGCGGGTTATGTTGCGCCATGACAATCGCCTCTTCAATGCACGTCTGCTTGCCCGATGTCGAAGCAATAGGAAGCCGGTGAGACCCTATCGGCTATCCGACTTCTGGTCGAGCCGTTCGGCCTGCGGCCAAAGACGATCCAGTACAGGACTTAGAACCACCGCCACAGCAAAGTTCGCAATGACCGAATAGAGCGCCGCATATCCTGGCACCGTGAGACCAAGAACCTCCAGCGGGTAGATGGAGGACACGAAACCGCGGCTTGCCGCCATATAGGTGCCGATGGCTGTCCCTGCTGCCCAGCCCAAAAAGAGCGCATGGGCGTTAAACCCCCGCGTGAATAATCCGAGAAGGATTGGCGGCAACAGTTGAATGATCCAAATGCCGCCGAGCAACTGCAGCTGAATGGCGTAGCTCTGCGGAATCGCCAAGATGAAGACGACCGCGCCAACTTTCACAATGAGCGACATGATCTTCGCAACGCGCGCTTCCTCGACGTCGCTACAGTGCGGACGAAGGTACTCCTTGTAGAGATTACGAGTGAAGAGATTGGCACAGGCGATGGACATGATTGCCGCAGGGACGAGTGCACCAATTGCAACGGCGGCGAAAGCAACGCCCACAAACCAGCTCGGGAACATATCTAAGAAAAGCGCGGGGACCGCGAAGTTGGCGCCGTAGCGCTCAAAACCGTCGGCGTGAAGTGGATTTTTGTCGACGCCAGCAGCGATGGCCATGTAGCCCAAAAGTGCGATCAAACCCAGAATGAAGGAATACGCGGATAGCGCAGCAGCGTTGCGCCGGATCACGCGTCCGCTCGACGCACTTAAGATACCGGTCATCGAGTGCGGGTAGAGAAAGAGCGCGAGCGCCGACCCAAGTGCCAGCGTAATGTACGCGCTGTAATTGCCCAGGGAATCCACGGTTGGTGGCGCTAGGGTGAGTTTCGCCTCAGGCACTGCATCGAAGATCGCGCCGTAGCCGCCGAGCTTTGCTGGAATAATGACGATCGCGCCAAATATGGTGACGAAAATCAGCAAGTCCTTCACCACGGCAATCAGCGCCGGGGCCCGAAGCCCGCTGGTGTAGGTGAACGCCGCAAGAATAAGAAACGCAATCATGAGCGGGATGTGACCGGTGAATCCAGCCGTATCAAAACCGAGCGCGCCGATCACCACTTCCATGCCCACGAGCTGCAATGCGATATAGGGCATGGTCGCTACAAGCCCCGTCAACGCAACTGCAAGAGCCAGCGTCCGCGACTTGAAACGAAATTTTACATAGTCCGCGGCCGTGACGTGCCCCTCTCTTCGGGCGATTGTCCAAAGGCGCGGGAAAACCAGGAACAAGATCGGGTAGATCATGATCGTGTAGGGCACGGCGAAGAAGCCCATCGCGCCGACGCCGAACACGAGCGCAGGCACGGCGATAAACGTGTAGGCGGTATACAGGTCCCCACCCAAGAGGAACCACGTCACGATCGTGCCAAAGCGACGGCCGCCAAGACCCCATTCGTGGAGCTGGTCGAGGTCGGCTTTTCGCCAATGCGCCGCAACGAAGCCGACCCACGTTACAAAAAGAAAAAGCCCGACGAAGACGACTGTGGCTACGAGATCGAAATTCACAGATGTTCTCCGGGTTCTATCCCCTCACCCGGTTTGGTCGTACGCGCTTCCCCTTCCGCATCTGAAGTGTCCCGTCGATCGAGGAGGTAGACCGCCATCACCACAAGCGCACCAAGAATGATGGCCGCGAGCTGATACCAGTAAAAGAATGGGATCCCCCAGAGCGTCGGCTCGATCCGGTTGTAGAAGGGAACCCAGGCCACCAGCGCGAACGGAATAATCAGCAAGAGCCGTGGCCAATATCGCCACAGAGCTCCCCTCGTCGTTTTGATGCCCATGGTTCGACCCCCGAAATGCCGCATTCTGGTCTTGGCTGGATTTGTCTGTTCTTGGGCCCGGCAGGGCCGGACGGGACCATACTGAATGCAAAGGGGCGATGAACAGTTGAAATTCGAACGTTTTAGCGGGATAGCCACCCGCCTGCGGCGAAAGAGTCGGGCAAAGCACCCCTTAGCGTGTTGACGGGGCCCCGTCTCCCGATCCATATGGACCGCTTGGTGGGAGCGCATAGCTCAGCCGGTAGAGCATCTGACTTTTAATCAGAGGGTCCAGGGTTCGAGTCCCTGTGCGCTCACCAATCCAATCAATAGCTTACCGGATTAATCTATCACCCCATAAGGTTTGAGGTAGCCGCTCAGGTAGCTTGCAGCCGTTATTGGCGTTGGTTGCCTCGAACGGTGGTTTTTTCCGGTCGGCGTGCATATATACACTTAGTGATGTTTTTCCCTCACATCACCTTGGTTCCCCCCCAAACGGAACCCGAAGCCCCGGCCGTCCCCCCGTGTCCGGGGTTTCTTTGTGTCTAGTAGTCGAGCCAAAGAAAAAGCCCGCTCCCCCCGGACCAGGCTTTCCCCCCTAGCAATGCTAGTTCCCTCAGATTCGATGGTTGGATTTTAGACTAGCAAGCGTGGCGACAATCGGGCGGGATGTGTTGGCTACACACAGCCAATTGCTGGGCTGTCTTCAGCGGTGAAGAAAGAGAGCCATGACGACTTCTTTGATTACCCGAGCAGTAGTTGCGCCACGATGATGCCAACCGCCATCATCGCGGAGGCGTCGAAACTGTTCATGGTCTTGAGCGCCGAACTAAGCATCGGGCGACAGTGCTGGTGCAACTCTTTGCAAATAGTTAAGGCAGCGTTCCGGTTCGCCGGCGCGGGTTCATGCTTGGCTTCTTTGACTGATATACTCGCAGCGCGGGGAAGCACTGAGGGGCTTCCTAATACATATGACGACAAAGCGCGTGCGAAGGCAGGCCAACGAGTCAAGGGAGACGGCACTCAATGTATGCACGAGTTAGCACATTCCGTTGCGATCCGTACCAGCAAGACGCAATGCTATCAAAGCTCGAGGAAATGAAAGGACAGTTTAAGTCCTTGGCTGGAGTTGTGGACATCTACAGCGCTTGGCGCAGTGACGGTCATGGTGTCGCTGTTGCAATCTACGAGAGCCAAGACGCGGCCCAAGCCAACAGTGAGAAAATCCAAGCGATCTGGGTAGAGTTGGGACGTTTCCTCACGGCGGAACCGAAAGTCGAGACGTATGACAACGTGACCCATCTGACGGGTTAGGTGACACAGAACCAACGACACAAGACTTGAACGGCTGCAAGGCTGCGGTTAGCAGACACATGCAGGCCGCGCCTTCTTTGTAGACATTCTCGCTATCTATATTCAGCCATGCGCGGGGGGAGCCAATGAGAAAGGCTTCCTATGACATCACGACGTTTTCCAGCGCCTTGGTCGGTCGAACAGATACCGGGCGGCTACAAGGTGCTCGATGCTCGTCCATAGCTAGGTCAGTTAACGCTCCGGTAAGGCTGCCAAAGCTATGCGTGGCGCTTGGCTTCTAACAGATGCACCGTGCCACAGATGACCCTGCAAAAATTCCATCGTGTACTAATCATTCTGCACGTACTTTGGGCTGGCGGTTGCGCCAATCAAACGGTGAACGACCAGGCGATGAGGGTGACGGGTCAGCTTGAGCAGCAGACTGCAAGGACAACACTCAAAAGTCACAGACACGCGGGCGGCTTTGACCATAGTCTCACCAAGGCAGAAAAAGAGGCCGTCATCGGCGATCTTCAGAATGTCCGGAAGAACGTGCAACAGGCGAGACTGCGCTGAAGAGCCAACGTCGTTGGCGCGCCGCCCTTCGATGAGTAACGTCGTATTGCTGTGAATGTTGCTAAGCTGCCGGAGTTGTTAAAGGCTACCGAATGATGGCGCTGCACTGGGCAGCGCCCCCAGGAATCAGAGTCGACCCGGCCCAGGCTGAGCCTGTTGTGGCCTCGCGATTGTGTCTGCGATTTCATCACCTAGAAAATCATTGCAATCGGCTGCACCGCATGATGGTCGAGGTAGACTTACGTACAGGGTAATGAGCCGTTCGATACCTTCCTGGGGGTCGGGAGTAGGAAAACCCTATTGCCCCCGCGCTCTCACAGACCTTGCTCCCGGTAGATTGCAGGCAAGAAAAGTCGGAATCTGCGCAACATGGCGCGACATGGAAGAGTCAACGACCTATTATAGCTATGTTTTAATTAGGATGGTCGGATGGATAATCGGTCAGTCAGGCCTGCCGCAGTGCCGATTTCTGGCTGTCTAGCCGCAGCCGAGGAATTGCAAGGCGCAAAATGTTGCGCAAGAGGCGCAAACGCGAGCTAGACTTGTTCCATTGCCAAACCGAATAGGAACGGGGGTCTCTATGAAGCATCTCTTCTTTATCTCTGCACTGCTGCTTGCTCCGCTAATCACTGGGTGCGATCAGGCTGAAGAACCTGGAAAGGAACCCGTGGCGGAAACACCACCGTCTAGCGAGAGTGCGCCCCCAAAGGAATCCGCTCCTCCCGCGGCGCCGGCTGAAGATCAGATGGACCAAGCTCCGATGGATGCAACACCGCCAGACGAAGAGTCTGACATGGAAGACGGCGCCGTTGAGGAAGAAGTGATAGAGGAACCTGCCACGACGGATCCGTTAGAAGAACAAACCCAGCCATAGTTTGAGCTTAAAGAATCGAGGGGCGCCGGCGTTAGTCGGTGCCCCTGTCGCCCGGGGATTGCCTCAGCATCGGCCTCCGACTTCTCATATTGTTGGGTGGATGCAGCAGCTATGGTTTGGTGCTGTTTCGAAGGAACCAACCAGAAAGGGCTCTCCAAACGAACGGCGCAAGCCGTACGCGGCCAAGTCCGCTACGCGTATATCAGTGTTTTCGGCGAGCCTTCGGAGAGCGAGCGTGGTTTCTCCACCTGGGTTGAGGCCACCATATTCATTGCCGTCAGGAAAGCCGCCCCGCTGCCGATGACCGCAGCAATAGCGAAACCGAGCAATGCTGCCCTGAGATTTTCTCGCCGCCCCGGTTGTTCCAACCTGATGGTCCGATTGATGTAGGCCAAAAACGAGCTGAACAAAGCGGCGATTGCCCCCGCGCTAAAGAACAAAAGGGCCGCAGCGACCCTTCCATCCACGCTCGCTGCGGGCGCCTGCGCCACGAGCGTGAGGAGAATGAGCGCGCCTCCCCCGTTCAGAAGGACGAGGAGCAACACGGCCCGGCTGGCGAAACGATCGCGCTCGTGCTCAATGAACGCTCGGTCCGGCTCGTTGGCCTGGATCGGATTTGATTGAATGTTGCCCATCCTTCCCTGAACGAGGTTACTAGTGCCGGCCAGGAACGGGCCGTCCTGAAGGCTTCTCTAACATGCCGCAGAATGCACCGCTAAACTGCCAGCTGCCTCCTGACAACAATTTCGGGACAACGCACATGCCTTCGGCACACTAAACCCCCCTGTCGGAACCGTTTTATATATAAATATCAATATGTTGTGCGTTAATGTGCTTCTAAAATATAGACCCTAGAAGCGCC
>NZ_JBZMXT010000033.1:0-25813 GCF_058506495.1 Methyloceanibacter sp.
CCCGTGGCCTCGATCATCTCGAGGTCGAACAAGGTTCGTTGCTCCAAGCGCTGCGCCTCCAGAAGCCGACCGGCGCCATTCAGTTCGATGAGGCGCTGCCTCAGCTCCTCCTTAATGCCGCGCACCGCCTGCTTCAGCGTGGGCTTCGGTGTCACGTAGTGTGAGTTTGCGTAGATCTTGACGATTGCGAATTCGTCGGTTTTGGCGCCGGTCAGGGGGTCGAACTCGACAATTGATTCAATCTCGTCACCGAACAGAGAGATGCGCCACGCCCGGTCATCCAAGTGTGCGGGCCATACTTCGATCGTGTCCCCGCGGACGCGGAAACTGCCGCGCGCGAAATTGACGTCGTTTCGCCGATATTGCAGGGCCACGAGATCCGCCATCAATTGCCGCTGCTCGATGCGGTCACCACGTTTTAGGCTGAACGTCATCGCCGTATAGGTCTCGACCGAGCCGATACCGTAAATGCAAGACACGCTCGCCACGATAACCACATCGTCTCGCTCCATGACAGCGCGCGTCGCTGCATGGCGCATGCGGTCGATCTGTTCGTTGATGGACGAGTCTTTCTCGATGTAAGTGTCCGTGCGCGGAATGTAGGCTTCGGGCTGGTAGTAATCGTAATAGGAGACGAAGTACTCCACTGCGTTGTCGGGGAAGAAGGCTTTAAACTCGCCGTAGAGCTGAGCTGCGAGCGTCTTGTTGGGCGCCAAGATGAGCGCTGGCCGTTGGGTGCGCGCGATGACTTGCGCCATGGTGAAGGTCTTGCCCGATCCGGTGACGCCGAGCAGGACCTGATCGCGCTCCTCCGCGTTAGCTTGCGCCACGAGTTCGGCAATCGCCTGGGGCTGGTCGCCCTTAGGCTCCATGTCCGTCTGAAGGTCCAGTGCGATGCCGCCTTCCGATTTCTCCGGTCGCGCCGGCCGGTGCGGCGTGAACGCCATGGCGGCACCCGTGACCAGGGGATGATCCTGGATCAGTGGCTGGTGTGCCTCGCCAAAACCGGGATCCCGCCGGTCGCCAGACACCGGCATGCCGGCAGCTTCGCCGGTGACAGCACGGGGCTCTGCGCGGGAGCCGAATGTCTTTGGTACACGAGGGGGCATTTCTGCGAATATGGCGGCGCTGACCGGCGTTGGCTAGGGGCCGGAACCGTTTGCCGCGAGGGCGATGATCGCCGCCATCGAGAGAAAGGCAAAAATCTGGACGGTGAAAAGGAGACCGCGGATTGGCACCGTCGTATCGACTATCGGCAGCGCCATGTGCAGCACGCTTTGGTAAACATGAGCAATCAGAATTGCGATCGCAAGTTGGCCCAGACGGGGCGTGTCGATGCCCGCTACCGCCGCCGTGAGGGCGAATGCTCCGTAGATTGGAAGGTCTTCCAGGCAGTTGGCATGGGCCCGCGTTGCACGGGCGTAAAAATCGGTTCCTTCAACTGGGCCGCCGGCGAAGTCCGCAAACTTCGCTCGATTTGACAGCAAAAGGCCCCAGCGATGCATCGCCACGCCAGACATCAGGACCAGTACAGTTCAGACGGCAAACGCCAAAAGCACCCAAAGTGGAGTGGTCATTATCGTGTTCCTTGCCCTCTAGCTCTCGTGGGATCGACGGCGCAGCATACCGGAGCAGAAAGCAAAGCGCCGCCAGCGAAATAGTTCGGCACAGTCGAAGAAGCGACCGCTTGATGGCTGCTCTGTCCCGTTGGCGCTTGCCTTCGTCACCGCTCCTTTGCCCTTGAACCTTTGTCGGCCATGGGCTTCTTTGTTTCCGAATCGATCTAGTAACAACCGGGCCTAGCGAAGGCCGACCGCTAGTCTTAACGCTGCTCACGCTGGGGTGGACGCTCAATGGACGATGACGCTTACGCGACTGCGCTGCTCTATCTCATGCGCGACACGCCTTTGTGGCTCATTGGCTTTATCGTGACCGTCATAATCGTGGGCTACGCGGTTGGGCTTATGCTGCTCACCAGGTTTCAGTTCGGCGCGGATCGCCTGAAGCAAAACAACGAAGTTGCCGGATTCAAATACGCGGTCGTTGGCGTCCTCTATGCCGTCTTGTTGGCTTTCGTCGTTATCGCGGTTTGGGAAGACTACAGCGAGACGGAGGCCTCCGTCAGAGACGAGTCCAAGGCAGCCATCGATCTGTACCACGTCGCTTTGGCGCTGCCGGAAAAAGGTGCGGAGATCCAGAAAGCCATCCAAAAGTACGCTCAGAGCGTCTATGACAACTCTTGGGACGCCATGGCTCTTGGGGGTCGCAGCGAGCGTGTTGCACGCGATCTCGCATCCCTAAACGCGGCCATTCTCGAACAAGAACCCAGGAATGCTAAAGAGCAGGTGCTCTTCCAACACGCCCTCGATCTGGTAACGATCATTACCGATAACCGCAACGAGCGGCTCGAGAGCGCCGATGGGTCGGTGCCAGCCGTTTTGTGGTTCGTTCTCATCGTCGGCGGTATGATTACGCTTGGTTATCCCGCCTTTTTTGCATCGTCCAATATATACGCCCAGATACTCATGACGGGGTCGCTAGCGGCACTCCTTGCATTGACGTTGTTTCTAGGGCTCGCATTCGACTTTCCGTTCACAGGCGACCCACATATCTCGAGAGCACCTTTCGCGGATGCGTTGCTGCAGATGAACTAGAGTCTGAATGCAACACAGCTTCGGCCGCGCGTAGCATGCCGTACACTGCGGGTGCGCGTTGCGCATGCGATCGACGGTCTCTTGCACTGCAATATAGTTAGGCGAGAGTTGCGCGAGAAACGAATCGTTTCGTGCGTAAAATGCGCTAAAGCCTTTTCTTCAACAGGCGCTGTGGAATAATCGCGTGTTGCATGTCAACGTCGTGCGCCTGTTAGATTGCAGCAACTTGAATTATATGTGCGTATACAAAATAAAAAGAGTTCACTTGCCATACGGTGCGGCAAGCCTGGAGCACTAGTGAAGCGTAAACCGAAGTACGCGTCCTCGTGAACGGGTCGCTGAGCGACACACAACAGCATCGGAGCAAACCAATGGCTACGAGAACAACTGGGAAGAAACGTACAGCGAAGAAGAAGACAGCAGTTCGCAAAACAGCCGCTCGGAAGAGTGCTGCGCGTAAGAAGGTGGCACGGAAGTCCACGGCACGTAAGGCAGCCGCTCGCAAAACAGCCGCTCGGAAGAGTGCTGCGCGTAAGAAGGTGGCGCGCAAGAAGGTGGCGCGCAAGAAGGTGGCACGGAAGTCCACAGCACGTAAGGCAGCCGCTCGGCGCAGTGGCGCGCGCAAGTCGGCCGCGAAGAAATCTGCGGCCAAGAAGTCTGCGCGAAAGGCCTCTGCTCGAAAAGCGACCGCCAAGAAGGCGGCCGCAAAGAAGAAGGTCGCTGCCAAGAAAGCAGCTCTAAAGAAGGCCGCCGCAAAAAAGACTCTCGCCAAGAAAGCGACGCCCAAGAAGGCCGCTCCGAAGAGAGTTGTCCCAAAGAAGGCTATGGCGCCGCCCAAGCCAGCTGCTCCCCCGAAGCCGGTTGCTCCGCCCAAGGCCCAACCGGCGCCAACACCGACTGTGGCGCAGCCGGTGCAAAGGCCTCCTTTGGCACAGCCGGCTCCAAAGCCCGCGCAGCCGCCATCGCCCGGTTTGGGTACGGCAGCTCCAAAGCCGGGTGGACCAGGAAGCGCTATCCCGGGGTACACGCCCCCTCGGCCGCCAATGCCCGGAACGACGCCGGGACCTGCCCCCACGCCGATGCCATATCGGCCGTCATGGGCTCGGGACGACGACTAGATTGGCTGTCGATACACAGTTGGAGGGCCGGCGCAGAAAGCCGGCCCTTCTTTGTTGGGCAAACTCAGGAGCGCGAATGACAAAGCCGCGCGCAGGATCGCGGCGGCTCACCTTGCAACGATTCAACGTCAGGCAGGTTGAGCGTTAGACACCTCTGAAAACATTGCCAATTGCCAGAATCACATAGGCGGCTATAGCCACCCAGAACCGATACTCCCCGATGATTGGCATCGGCATAAACGTGCTAAGGATTGCCAATATCGCCAAAACAACCGAAATAACGAATATCAGGGTGGTTGGCGCAGATAGATTCATTGTCAGATCCTCCCTCATGTTGACGTTGAAACTGTAATCGGTTTCTGTGACTTTGCGAGCGCGGAACCGTGGCACTTGTGTCACAGCGGGGGGTGGCTCGCAGGGGGCTCATCGCCAAGAATATAGGAGATACGAGTATGGCGCCGATGATGCGGCTCATCCTTGGGCTTGGTGTTCTTGTACTTATTCTTTCGGCTGTCGCGCTTGGGCTGCCGGCGTATGTCACTGCCACCCGGTCCGTGGTCATCAACGCACCGGAATATGTGATTTTTCCTTATCTGAACAATCTTCGTCGCCAGAAGGAATGGGCGCCGTGGGCGGTGCAGGACGAGAATATCAAGATGACCTATTCCGGTCCGGCAGAGGGCAGCGGCGCAAAGGTCGAGTGGGAAAGCGATGTTCCCGCCGTTGGCAATGGCAGCATACAGATTGTTGAGTCGAATCCTTCAAGTCAGCTAACACTCTCAGCAGATGTCAAAGATACTCAAGGGACCAGTACTTTTGATCTGGTGCCAGAGGGCGCTGGGTCCAAGGTGACCTGGTCGTTCGTCTTCGAGTCTGGCTCTAGCCCGATCAAGCGTTGGAAGGGGCTAATGCTCGACGGTTATATAGGAGAGGTCTACGAGGACGGCTTGGAGACGCTGAAGGAAAAGGTCGAGGCTTCCCGCGCGCAGGCAGCGCCCCAGCCGGCGCCTGTCGCTCCAGCGCCTGTTGCGCCCGCGGAAGAGCCGGCAGCGGAGGGCGGCGAGACGGTTGTGCCAGAACAAGCGCCAGCTGCAGAGACTCCCGAGGAGACACCGGCGGAGCAGCCTTAAGCATCCGCCAAATCGGACGATCCCGGAGGCTAGCCGCTGCTGGCGGTCGTGACGCTAGAGTTTGCGTTGTTGTTCTTTGGATCGCCCGTCGGGCGCTGCGCTCTCGATTTCGTGGCTTGAACGCATGATCAGCGTGTCGAGCGGACTGCAGTCGAACAGGCTGGTCTCGCCCGTAGCCCCTCCGGCCTGTCCTAGATCCAAATGCGGGTCAACCACCGGACGGCCAGTAACACGATAGACGCAGGTCGCACCGTCGCTCGCCGTGAACGTTATGCTATCGCCGATACTGACGGTCCCCGGGTTGACATCACCCAGTGCGATATCGCCTTCCGTCACATTTTGGCCAACGGCCTGATGTGCCAAAGATTGAGGATCAGCCAAAGCGTGGTCGGCCTCGGTCTCAGCTTCGGTCATCTCACGCAAAGACGCGCTGAGGCCGAGCCGGCGCACCTTTGCGGACGGCAAATGAGACATGGGCGCTGAGATATTTTGCCAAGGCCAGGCCTCGGTGACCGCTTGGTCCGACAGGGCTTTCGTCCAGGCAGTTTGACGCAAGGACTGCGCAAATCCATCCTCGTTCATTGCGGGAAATATGTCGCGCACTTCCGAGGCGGCCAGCATCACGACGAGCGCTGCGGACGCGGCAAGGCCAAGCTTTCCTGCCTTCTGCAGGCGCGAGAAGGAAGACATTCGGCTGTCGTTCTGCATCAAGTGTCCCTCCGACCCCGCTGGCTTCGAGTCACAGTGCGCTTAACTTGCTGCCGCATTTGCAGCGCAACAATTCCCAGCGTTCCGAGAACTAGTACGAACGCTACGAAGGCTTCTGTCATTCCCATGAGCCCCGTGGAACTCCATTGGTTAGAGCCTGTGCCTAGCTGCCGTCGCCCCTGATTCTCACCCAATGCAAGACACTAGCACAGGGTGGCACCATCGAAAGAAATCACGAGTCGGCTCTTCTACCGCAATTTTGGCTTCTTCTGCCACGGATACAAGCTTGTCTGGAACAGAGAACCAAAATTAACCTATATAAATCATATTTTTAGGGCACTTCAGAATTTCGTGTTCGCGAAGGATTGGCATAGCGGCAACGCAATCTTCGGCATTGGTTCCTGGAGCGTCGCCTCGCGGATTCCAGAGACCGCCCGTCACAATTCCCATCATGGCTCCGAAACAGCTCCATCGCCGGCTGTTCCGGGCTTCGTCTCGTCTGCTCCGAAATTCTATGTTGCAATGCACTTGCGGCAACACTTCCGCACGCATAGGGTTGGCCGAATTTTTCCTATATGCCTGTGTTCTGTGGCCCTTTCAAATCATCAGGAGTCATCGATGGGACTGGTTTCCCGCACGCTTGAACGGGTGAAGCCTTCGCCAACCATGGCGATCACGGGCAAGGCTCGCGAGATGAAAGCTGCCGGTTTTGATGTCATTGGCCTTGGCGCTGGTGAGCCAGACTTTGACACGCCGGACAACATCAAAGCTGCCGCCATTGAGGCGATCAGACGCGGCGAGACGAAGTACACCGCTGTCGACGGCATCCCCGAACTGAAGCAGGCGATTTGCGAGAAGTTTGCGCGCGAGAACGGTCTCGACTACCAGCCCACTGAAGTAACGGTTGGGAGTGGTGGGAAGCACGTTCTCTATAACGCACTTCTGGCAACCCTAGATCCTGGCGACGAGGTTGTGATTCCTGCACCTTATTGGGTGAGCTATCCGGATATCGTGCTGTTGGCCGGCGCAGAGCCGGTCGTAGTCGACACAAAACTCGAAGACGATTTCAAACTCACGCCGGACGCGCTTGAGAAGGCGATTACGCCGAAGACCAAGTGGTTCATCTTCAACTCGCCGTCCAATCCCACCGGCTCCGCCTATACGCGCGACGAGATCAAGGCGCTTACCGATGTGCTCTTGCGCCACGAGCGCGTGTGGATTCTGTCCGACGATATCTATGAGCATCTGGTGTATGAGGGCTTCAAGTTCTCGACGCCGGCGCAGGTCGAGCCGAGGCTCAAAGAGCGCACTTTGACCCTTAACGGCGTTTCAAAAGCCTATTCCATGACGGGTTGGCGCATCGGGTATGCGGGCGGACCTGCAGAACTTATCAAGGCCATAGGCAAGCTGCAGTCGCAGTCCACGTCCAACCCGTGTTCCATCAGCCAATGGGCCGCGGTTGAAGCTCTGCGAGGCCCCCAGGAGTTTCTGACCGATTGGGTCAAGGCTTTCCAAGACCGCCGGGACCTGGTGGTTTCGATGCTGAACGAGGCCGATGGCTTGACGTGTGCGATTCCCGAAGGTGCTTTCTATGTGTATCCCTCTTGCGCCGGCACGATTCGCAAAAAGACCCCAAAGGGCGACGCGATCGAGAGCGATGGGGACTTCGCCAAGCACCTCTTGCAGGAGGAAGGCGTGGCTGTCGTGCATGGGGAGGCTTTCGGCCTCTCGCCCTTTTTCCGCGTTTCTTATGCGACCGGGGTTGAAGCGCTGCGGGAAGCCTGTACGCGCATTCAGCGCTTCTGCGCTAGTCTTAACTGAGCGCTGACGGCGCTGGAAACTGAGCGAGACCGAAGAGGTGGGGCGATGTCAGAAGAAACAACGATGAAGTTCTCTAAGCTCAGCACTGCGAACCAAATCGCGGGCAAGATCATGGAGATCCGCAAGGGAGCCGTGACGGCGATTGTCTACGTGCAGATTGCTGGAGACACAATGGTCGAAGTCAGCGTGACAATCGCCTCTCTTGAGACGTTGAAACTTTACGAAGGCAAGGCAGTCACTTTGATTATCAACCCCGTCGACATCATGGTTGGCTGCGAATAGCACCGAGCCTATCCTCGCAGTTCGCTGCCGGGCTGCGCGACCCACATGCATTCCGCACAATCATTGTGCCGACGCTCAGAGCAATCGCCGATACATCGCGCCTATGGATAAGTACGTCTTGGACGATCCCGATATTTTTGCTGAACGCTCGTCGCGCGTGCTTCGGTTAGCAGATGGGCGGTGTCTGGGTTATGCGGAATATGGGGCGCCCGACGGCCAGCCGGTGATCGTCCTGCATGGTACGCCGGGCTCTCGCATGTTGTTTGAGAGCACGGATGCCGTCGCACGAAAGATGGGTTTCAGGATCGTCGCGCCAGACCGTGCAGGCTACGGCCTATCCGACGTGCATCGCCATGAGACATTGAGCGAAACGGCGTACGACATTCAGGCCCTCGCAAATGGTTTGGGGATCACTCGATTTTACCTTTTGGGATTCTCTGGCGGAGGGCCCCATGCGCTGGCCGCAGCGCTATTAATGAAAGACCGTGTACAGCAGGTCGCGTTGATCTCTCCTGTCGGGCTCGTGAGCGATGTGCGGCTTGGATCTATGTCGGGCTTGCATCACTTCATCTTCTCGTATTTGGGAAACTCTCAATTCGCCGCGCGCGCCTATTTCCACAGCGTACGTTCGATGATCACGTGGTTCCCGCTTAGTGCCGAGCATATCGTGTCGCAGTACGCAACCGAGACGGACCGCGCCATTTTGGATCAGTACGGTCTCCGTCACTCACTAGGCACTATCATGTGCGAAGGCCTAATGCGGTCGGTGGAGGGAGCGGTGCAGGATTTGCGCCTATACTGCGGCCCCTGGCATTTGCCGTTGCATCAGCTCGAGACCCCGGTTTCGATCTGGCAAGGCTCTGAGGACACAATTGTCCCGCCAGAATCCGCCTATCTTCTCGCGGAGGCGCTGCCGAACTGCCGTCTCGAAGTCATCGAAGACATGGGGCATTACTGGCTGTTCGGTTCGTTCGAGCGCATCCTAGACCGAATCCGCACAAAGCCGCCCCGTCGGAATCGCGCATTGCGCTCGGCGCCATAACGTGGGCCAGTTGGCGACAGCCCTTCTTGGGGTCTTACGTCGAGCTGCATGTCTGTGATCCAATGCTGCTATGACGGCAGTAGCATTCACGCATTGTGCGCTTCAGGTTGCAGATCTCGACAAGTCGATTGATTTCTACGCGCGCTATTGCGGCATGGAGATCGTGAAGGAGCATGGGGCAGCAGACAAGCGCGTGGTTTGGTTGGCTAGCCCCGGCTCTGGAGATCGGTTTGTCCTGGTTCTGCTCGGCGGTGGCGTCGTTCGCGACCAGGAGCCCCGGGACATGACCCATTACGGTTTCGGCGTCGCGACCCGCGAGGACGTGGATCGGATCGCATCGCTCGCTGAAGAAGACGGGTGCCTGCATTGGAAACCGCATGAATACGCCCGGCCCACGGGCTACCTTTGCGGGGTTCGAGATCCCACTGGCTACATTATCGAGTTCTCTTTCGGACAGCCGCTAGGTCCGCACGCGACGTCTTCTTAGGCCGGGCTTATCAATTCTGACTGTAGATGCGGCAGCAACAGTCCTTCAGCCCATCGGTGCGGAACTCGCAGACGAGCTTCTCTTGGGATGTGCGACAGACTTGCGGTGCGGCATTCGCGGCAAGACCTCGGTTGCACGTCTGACGATATGGAATGCAATAACCGCCGAGTTGCTCGGAGTTCGGTGGGCAGCCTCCGGCCGCCGCCGTCCCTGTCGTTGCACGGCCCGATGCTGGCGCGGATGCTGGAGCCTCGTTTTTCTTTCCACCCCACAGGGCGCCGCCGCCCCAGAGACCACCGCTACCACCGCCACCTCCGTCCCACAATGAGCCTCCGGTAGAGCCGGCGGCAGGCGGGCTGGAATTATTGCTTTTTGGGATCTTCGGCATCTTGCCCCGTCGGATCGCGCCACCCTCGCTTCGGCAACGGTACCCTTCCGGCGTGTTGCCACAGACTATCTTTGCGCGCTGCACCAATGAACTCACCGGCATTTCTGCTGCTGAAAGCGCCGCCGCGCGGTCTTGACCGACGGGCATTGGCGACAGCCAAAGCACAAGCGCAAGCGCGAACATGCTGACAAGACGCATGAAAAACTCCTGATAGTACATCCCGGTACCATACTGTCTCGGCTGGCCGATCAGAAGAGGCGCGGGGAGGTTTAGTCGAGTTGAAGACGCGACCCTTGCCAGACAGGACTTCCCTTGTCACGATGGTGTTGTAACGGCTCGCGTAGGGACGAAGGGCCAGGAAAAAGGGCCCACCTTGCGCGTTTTGCAAGGGAGGAAGATATGGGCCAAGCATCGGGCCAACCAGCCCGCAGCGCCCGCTGCATCGCACTGGTTGGCCCCTATCTCAGCGGTAAGACGACACTTCTAGAAGCAATTTTGGCGCGAACGGGCGCCATTGCCCGGCAGGGCTCGACGGTCGCAGGCAACTCAGTTGGCGACGCGTCCGAGGAAGCCCGCCACCACGGCATGAGCGTCGAGCTCAATGCCGCCACCACCGAATATCTTGGAGAAACATTCACATTTCTTGACTGTCCGGGCTCTATCGAGTTCCAGGCAGACGCGGCAAATGTGCTCGCGGCCTGCGATGCGGCCGTCGTGGTGTGCGAGCCAGACGTCAAGAAGGTGCCGGCCCTCCAGCTGATGCTCAAGCAGCTTGAAGATCGAGGCATCCCCCATTTTCTATTTCTGAACAAGATAGACAAAGCCGAGGCGCGTGTTCGCGACATCATTCCGATGTTGCAGCCAGCTTCAGGCCTACCGCTTGTCTTGCGCCAGATTCCAATCTGGGAGAACAGCATTGTTACGGGCTTCATCGACCTTGCCCTCGAACGGGCCCATGTCTATCGCGAACATGCTCCCTCCGAAGTGATCGATATCCCTGATGCGCTCACGGAGAGAGAACAAGAAGCGCGTTTCTCGATGCTTGAACAGCTCGCCGATTACGACGACGAACTGATGGAGCAGCTTCTCGAAGATGTGCCGCCACCGCGGGACAAGGTCTTTGACGATTTGGCGCTGGACTTGCGTGAAGGCGTAATCTGCCCCGTGCTTCTCGGATCGGCTGAGAATGGCAATGGCATTGTTCGGCTCTTGAAGGCACTGCGTCATGAAGTGCCCTTCGTGGAGGCAGTTGCAGAACGTCTCGGCGTTGCTGATGCTGCGTCTTGTGCATTCGTAATGAAGACATTCCACACGGCCCATGCGGGCAAGCTCTCCCTTGCGCGTGTTTTGGCCGGCAAGTTCGCCGACGGAGATGTCGTGTACGGAGGCGAGGCCGAAGAACGGATCGCCGGCACCTTCGATGTTCTGGGTCAGGAGCCCGTCAAACGGGGCCCCGCCTTTCCCGGCGACACCGTCGCATTCGGGCGCCTCGATGGCGTCAGGACCGGCGATACCTTGTCAACAGAGAAGGGGGCCTTGCCCTCTATAGAGCGGGCGGACATGCCCGAGCCAGTTTTCGGCTTGGCGCTTGTTGCCAAGGAAAAGAAGGACGAGGTGAAACTGACCACCGGGCTTGCCAAGATTGTGGAGGAGGACCCCTCAATCT
Organism: Methyloceanibacter sp.; assembly: GCF_058506495.1. NCBI lineage: Bacteria > Pseudomonadati > Pseudomonadota > Alphaproteobacteria > Hyphomicrobiales > Hyphomicrobiaceae > Methyloceanibacter > Methyloceanibacter sp. Next base: position 11,297 of record NZ_JBZMXT010000033.1, read on the forward strand.
CGATCGCCCACGATCAGGACATGGGGCAGATGATCTTCTGGGGACAGGGTGAGATGCACCTGCGCGTCGCGCTCGAGCGTTTGACGAGCAAGTACGGCGCTGCCGCTTCGACCTTCCAGCGCGAGGTTCCCTACAAGGAGACCATCCGGAAGTCGGCACAGGTCCGCGGGCGCCACAAGAAGCAGTCGGGCGGCCATGGTCAGTTCGGCGATGTGGTGCTGGACATCAAGCCGTTGCCGCGCGGCGAGGGGTTCACGTTCGCAGAGACGATTACAGGTGGTGTGGTGCCGAAGAATTACATTCCCTCCGTGGAGCATGGCGTTCGAGACTACCTGCATTCGGGACCACTCGGTTTTCCAGTTGTGGATGTCGCGGTGTGCTTGGTCGACGGGTCCTACCACTCTGTCGACAGCTCGGATATGGCCTTTCGCCAGGCTGGCCGGCTGGCAATGTCCGAGGGGCTGCCGCAATGCCAGCCCGTCCTACTCGAGCCGATCATGGCGGTCGACATAGCCGTTCCGTCCGAGGCGACTCCACGCGTTAATTCCATTGTTTCCTTTCATCGCGGGCAGATCCTGGGCTTCGACGCCCGTCCAGGTTGGCAGGGTTGGGATGTCGTTCAGGCGCATATCCCGGAAGCCGAGATCCAGAACCTAATTGTGGAATTGAGGTCGGCAACAGCTGGGGTTGGGACATTTCAGGCCCGGCACGACCATTTGGCCGAGCTGGTCGGCAAGGCTGCCGATCAAGTTCTGTCGCACCGCAGGGATCAGGCCGCCTGATCCCTGCCAACAGGGGGTGGGCCGCGTTTTTCATTTTGGGCGGCCGGGCAGCTCGAGGCACCAAATTTTGGCCCCGGGCCTTGCCCTGCGTCGCCCATACCGTTAGACGATTGTGCCTTAATACTTTCGTATAATGTCCGTTAGCTTCCAGAGGGTAATCCTATGACTGTATTTCCAGCTCTCGAAATCCCGGAGACCCTTGCCGCAGGCCCCGGGCCCGGCAACACAGATCCGCGCGTGCTTGAGGCTTTTGCTAAGACTGGCGTTGCTGACCACATGCAGGCCGACGTTCTCCGCGGCATGATCGAGGCGAAGAAGATGCTCCGTGAGCTATGGGGCACGAAGAACCTCTTCACGTTCGGCGTTGCCGGCACTGGATGGAGCGGCCTCGACTCCATGGAGGGTTTGATCCTTCCGGGCGACAAGGTTGTGTCCTTTGTCAACGGCACGTTTTCGGGCATCGACGACCTGACCATCCGGATCAAGGCTTCGTCGCTCGAGGATCTTGCCAAGGACTCTCTCGACCCGCACCCGGCTAATGTTCATACCGTCACCGTGCCTCATGGCCAGTCCGTCACCGGCGACGTCATTGAGGCCGCGCTGGCCGAGCATAAGCCCATGTGGGCGTTTATGGCGCACTGGGAGACCGGTTCAGGTCGCGTGAACGACGTTCAGGCTTTCTCCGATGCTTGCGTGAAGCACGGTGTGATGGGGCTTGTCGACGCCGTGTCGAGCCTTGGCGTCGGCGACTTCAACATTGACGACTATCCGGGCGTTGTCGCGTGGGCATCCTGCCCGCAGAAGGGCGTGCTTTCCTTGCCGCTCACTTATGCGCCCGTTAGCTTTAACGACAAGGCTATTGAGGTCCTCAAAGCGCGTGGTTGCTACTCGTTCGTGCACAACCCGATCTTCGAGGCCCGCCACTGGGGCATTATCGAAGGTAAGGATGTTGACACCCCGACCTATCACCGCACCCATTCGGGATATGCGGTTGCGGCTTTCCACGAAGCACTTCGCATTATTCTTGGTTATGGCCGCGCCCGTAAGGCGTCTGACTACAAGTACCATGAAGCCGCGTTGCGCCAGGCTGTCGAGGCCATGGGCTGCGAGGTCACCTCGAACATGCCGAGCCTTGTCGTGCTGAACCTGCCGGGTAAGTTGGCTGGCCGCGAAAAGGAGCTGGTCCAGGGTGCCCGTGCACAGGGCTTCGGTATTTGGCCAACGCTCTCGGAGCCAGTCCAGGTTCGCATCGGTATCCTCAACCAGCTGACGCCCGAGCAGATTACGGAAATCGTCAGCCGCTTCGCCGATGCCATGCTCGCTTTGGGCGCGGAGTTTGACAAGGCTGCAGTGATGAACCAGCTGAAGTCTTACTACGCGAAGGCCGCGTAAGTCGGTCGCGAGGACGCGCGTCAGTCGCGCATCCTGTTTCAGTACACATCAAAGAGGCCGGTCCCCATGAGGGGCCGGCCTTTTTTGCGGCAAGGCCTTGTGTTTCAAGCTTAGTCGCGTCTCGGGTTCTGCTGGCGCCATTCGCCGGGGCGTTGGAAGGTGCCAGCCCACATGCCTTTCCCTTGGGAGCGGGCCTCGCTTTCGGCGCCCGCATAGGCGTAGCCCGTTTGCCGACCGAGATCGATCGCAAGGCCCTCTCGTACCATGGCCTCGCCGATATCGGGGACGCCCTTGGCACTGCATTGGGCAATGTTGCGGCCGTATTTGTCTGTGGTCTTCTCGGTACAGGACACCTCGCTGCCCTTGATGAGCGCGGCGAGTTCCCGCTTCGCGGCGCGGCCGCAATCCCACGCCTTACCCTTGGCGTCGGTGCAAGTCTGATGCAGCTCAGGCGCGTCGATCGCAAAGATGCGGTACTCCTCACCGTTGCTTGCGCGCAATGTGTCGCCGTCGATCGCCACCAGTTTTGCGCTAGAGCCAAGCTCTTGCGTATCCATTCCGCAATAGCGGTTTAGAAGCAGGACCAGGCAAAGCACGATCAGGAGAGCGATCGCTCGCCCGAGTTGATTGATCAGTGTTTGCCGGGTTGAGCGCGAGCGGCGGCTCCGCGTCTTGGACGATGTCCTTCGAGCCATTATCCGCCGTCGATCTGGGCGCCGACGATCGCGATTGTTTGCTGGTAAACGCCAGCAGCATTCCAGCCCTGAATTGCCCGATAGTTGGGTTGGCCAGGCTGGTAGCCTGCGCCTCGACGCCAGCCATGGCCGCGCAGGAAATTGGCTGTCGAAGCGAGCGCATCGGCCTTGTTGTTCAGATCAACGCGCCCGTCACCGCTTCCGTCGACACCGTAGAGAATGACATTGCGCGGCAGAAACTGCGTGTGGCCTATCTCGCCATGCATGGCCCCAACTTGACCGGGACTTAAGGCGCCGCGGTCCACGAGCTGAAGCGCGGCGTAGAGATGCGGCGTGAAGAAGTGTGGCCGCCGGCAGTCATAGGCGAGGGTGGCGACGGCCGACAGCGTGTTCTGACGACCCATGTAGCGGCCGAAACCGGTCTCCATGCCCCAAATGGCAAGCAACGGTCCCGGCGGCACGCCATATCGTCGCTCTATCGCATTCAAGAGCGCGGCGTTGGATCGCTTATAGCGTTTCCCCTGGGAGGCGATGGCAGACGCGCCTCGCTTTTTCATGAATTGGTTGAGCGATAGCTTGAAGCTGCTCTGACTGCGGTCCGCCTTGATGGTTCCGTATGAATATCGTGTACCCATGAGCGCATTGATGCCACGCTTGCCGATCCCATTGGCCCGGGCTTCTTGAGCGAAGGCCCGCTTCCATTTTTCGAAACCGGCAGCATTGTTGCCGCATCGTGCCGCGAGCGCAGGCGCGGTAGCGAGGACAAGGAGGGCACACACGAACGCGATCAACCGGGTAAACGCCATCAGGATTTTCCCATCGTTTTTGACGCGCTCGGCGAGAAACGCGGTCCCGAGCTGCCGTCTTTGATTGTATCCTAACTGAGCATCTCTTGGGCGCCTAAGTCCATAGAGTTATGGGGGTGAGTTGCTGCGTTGCTCAGACAGCCGGCATAACGTTTCACGATTCTTGGGATGGCGAAGAAGTGAGGCGGGCAAGTGTGCCGCACACGCCACCGTCACCCCCGATTGATTTGGGGTCAATTCGCGCGGTGCTGCCACCGGACCAAAAGTGCAAAGCCGATCGCGCTAGGACTTCCGTCCCGACTGCATGTTTTGCAAAGCATCAGCCATCAGCCACGACAATTGCTGAGCCTGAATACCGAAGGTCTGCATTTGGGTTTGCACGTAGCGGCTCTGTAGCGTCATGACTTCCTGCAGATCGTGGGCCTTCGCAAGGTCGCTTGCCAAAGCAAACGAGCGCTCCGCGTTCTCCTTTGCGAAGCCAATTGCGCGCTCCTGGAGTGCCTTGAAATTCTTTGCTTCTGGTACGCCAGAGGCGGACCAGGCGTTCATCGCTTGGCTCATGAACTCCATGAACTGGCCATAAGCGACGCGTGCTTGCTCGACATTTTGTTCTGCCAAGTCACGCATGTCTGCTGGAAATTCGAACATCTGCTTCTTGTTCATGGGTTCCCCTTTAGCCCAGCTTTTCCTTTATAGGGCCCTGAGCCCAACGCGTTAGTGTTCGTACAATACAGCATAATCTGCCCTGAATGCTATGGCTCGTGCCTTAAGGTAAAATTGCGCCTCGCTGGCGCCTAACGCCCGCGATTCGTGCGTTTGCAGTGTTTTGGGCGAGTTCTCGCTTGGTGCGGCGGCATGATCGTGGCAGTTAGCTGAATAAATGACGGGGATACAAGATAGCTTGACGGGGGGGTCTGCTGCCAGGGCGGACGCGGGGCCTTCCTGTCGAGAGCTCACGCCACGGGCGCTTGCCACCGGCCTGATCCTGGGCGCCGTACTGGCGCCCTGCAACGTCTACTCAGGACTGAAGATCGGCTGGGCTTTCAATATGTCGATCACGGCCTTGTTGTTGGCCTTCGCGTTCTGGGCGCCCATTTCACGGCTCTTTCAGCGGCCCTCTTGGGGCATGCTGGAAAGCAACATTAATCAGACCACGGCCTCGGCTGCTGCGGCTATCACCTCGAGCGGCCTTGTTGCGCCCATACCTGCGCTCGCGGCGATGACGGGTGAGAACTTGCCTTGGTTGCCGCTCATCGTCTGGGTCTTCACGGTGAGTTTCCTCGGCGTTTGGATTGGCTGGTTCTTACGGCCCCGGATGATCGAACAATCCGAGCTGGTGTTTCCCGCCGGCATGGCAGCGGCTCAAACCATGCGAGATATGTTCGCGCACGCAGATGAGGCGATGTCGCGTGTGAAGGTCTTGATGTCGTCGCTGACCGGCGCCGTCTTGTTCAATGTTCTGGACAAGTTCGTCTGGCATATCCCGCGGGTGGGCCCGACCCTCACCGCCTCGAAATACACATTCGTGTTCGACCCCTCGCTCTTGTTGTTGGGCTTTGGCGGCATCATTGGATCGCGCGCAGGCCTCGGTCTGCTCGCGGGGGCGCTGATTGCTTGGGGGCTTATTGGGCCTGCATTGGTCGACCATGAAATCGTTCTTGTAGATCACGGCGAGTCGAGCTGGTTCGAGCCCCTGGTTGGCTGGTTGCTCTGGCCCGGCGTTGCGGTGATGGTGGCGGCAAGTCTTACAAGCTTTGCGGCCTCTCTCTTCGCCGTTTCTAAGCAACATCCACACACACACCGACACAGACCCAAGTCCGGAAACGGGGTGTTTCAATTCGTTGGCTTCGCATTCGCAAGTGCGTTGGCCATCCTGCTGCAAATCGTGCTGTTTGGGATCCATTGGACCATGGCTCTTGCGTCTATCCCTATAGCTTTCGTGCTGGCGACAGTGGCGGCACGCGTTGTCGGCGAGACGTCAGTTGCGCCTATTGGCGCGATCGGTAAGGTCTCGCAGCTAACGTTCGGGGTTATGGCGCCAGGACAGCCCATTACCAATCTTATGACCGCCAATGTCGCGGGAGGGTCGGCCGGGCAATCAGCGGATCTGCTCAACGATTTTCGTGCAGGGTACGAAGTGGGTGCAAATCCTACGCGTCAGGTCATCGCTCAGTGTGCCGGGGTCGTGGTGGGCAGTATTGTCAGTAGTCTCGTCTACTTGATGCTGATCCCGGATCCCGCCACCCAACTCTTTACACCCGAATGGCCCGCCCCCGCCGTTGCCGTTTGGAAAGCCGTGGCCGAGGCGCTTGGGCAGGGGCTCCACGGCATTGCACCCTCCGCGCTCTGGGCGATGGCCGTCGGAGGCGCCTTAGGAATCGTGTTGGCGTTGGTGGAGCGTTGGCTGGATCGGAGGCACTTGATCTTTGTGCCGAGCGGGGCAGCTCTTGGCCTTGCCTTCGTGATCCCTGCAAGCACGTCACTCATGCTGTTCGCTGGCGCTGCTCTGGCCGCTATTGCGCATAAGCTCGCGCCCAAGTGGGCCGCGCGCTTTCTCTTGAGCATCGCTGCAGGACTTGTCGCCGGCGAAAGCCTGTTTGGTGTCGCCTCGGTCTGGTTCTAGACCGGGGTGTGAGCTGCTACTCGGCAGCTTCGGCGTGAGCAGTAAGTCCGGCCAGATAGCGCTCTACATCCAGCGCAGCCATGCAGCCCATGCCGGCTGCCGTGACGGCTTGGCGATACACATCGTCAGTGACGTCTCCGGCGGCGAATACACCGGCAACGCTGGTCACTGTTGATCCGGGTGAGGTCTGGATATAGCCACCGGATTTGAGCTCCAATTGATCCTTAAACAGATCAGTTTGGGGCGAATGACCGATGGCGATGAAAATACCATCGATCTCCATAGTGGTCTCGTCGCCGCTCTTAGCATGCGCCAGCTTGGCGTGCGTGACGCCTAGCGGATCATCGGCACCAATCACCTCGACGAGATTGTGGTCCCACAGCACCTCGATTTTCGGGTGCTTGAAGAGGCGCTCCTGCAGAATCTTTTCGGCGCGCAGTTCGTCGCGGCGATGCACTAGGGTGACCTTCTCCGCAAGATTGGCAAGGTAAAGCGCCTCCTCGACGGCTGTGTTGCCGCCGCCGACGACGATGACGTTCTTGCCGCGATAGAAGAAGCCGTCGCAAGTGGCGCAGGCCGACACACCAAAACCCTGAAACTTGTCCTCGGACGGCAGGCCCAGCCAACGGGCCTTTGCGCCCGTTGCGATAATCAGTGCGTCAGCGAGGTACTCTTCGCCGCTATCGCCCTTCAGGCGGAAAGGCCGGGAGGAGAGGTCTGCCTCGACGATCGTGTCTGCGCTCAGTTCGGTACCGACGTGCTCGGCCTGCGCCCGCATCTGCTCCATCAGCCACGGCCCCTGGATCACATCGGCGAAGCCCGGGTAGTTCTCGACATCGGTGGTGATAGTCATCTGGCCGCCGGGCTGGATACCCTCGAACAGGAGCGGCTTCAGCATGGCGCGAGCTGCATAAATTGCCGCTGTGTAGCCGGCCGGACCGGCGCCGATAATGATGAGCTTCTCGTGGCGGGAACCCATGGGCTTTGCCTTTCAGGTGGGGTTGGCCTCTCATTGTCGGATGGCAGACGTAAGCAGTTGAGAGCCTTCGCGCAACCCGTTCGGTTTCACAACTCCTTTATACCTTGGAGTCCAGGCCAAGCGCCTTCCGGATCAGCGCCGCGACCGCTTCTGTATCGTTGACGGGCGCGTAGTCAAAGGGCTCGATGTGACCCTCGAACGCCCGGGTGGCGCCGCGTTCGCGCATAAGGGCATGGAAACGGTCAAGCCGTGCTGACCGGCCAGAAAGAACCTGAATGTAGACGGGTTTTCCAGTGCCGGTAGCCTCGGTCACCATGTTGACGGAGTCTTCGGTAACGACGATGGCATCGGCGAGGGACAGAAAGGCGAAATAGGGGTTTTCGCCGCTCCCGTCCCAGACGATGTGAGGAACCGCCTTCACCGCGTCCGCTACGGCATCAAGTGTATCTGGGAGCGTGCGGCGCGAGGGCGTGATTAGAAGGCTGCCACCCGTTTCGAGGGCGGCTTTCGCCAGCGTTTTCCCGAAGCGCGTCCCGGCTTCCGGCGGAAACTTGAAGGCGCGACTCTCGCCGCCAAGAAGAACGGCGACATAGGGACGTGGCAGATCGGCCAGTCGGGGACCGAAGTGTGCGCCAGCTTCCGCCAGCTTTTCCGGCGTCACGCTATGGACGGCCCCGAAGGTGTTGACCACGTTCGGCCCTTCGAAGTCATCATGGACGGGTGCGGCGACGAGGTCGAACAGCTGGGCAGGGACCTTCGGGTTCTGGATATGTAGGCCAAAAGCCCCGCTGAGGTCCTTGATGGCGAGCGCCAGCGGCACGCTCCGCCGTCCGATGGAAATCACAAGATCAGGCCAGGGCGGGGCAATAGGAGCATTCGACTCCGAGGCCGCGATCCGCGCCTTCGCTGGGACGAGGTGTTGGAAACGGGTGGGTATCAGCCGTATCGGTCCTGTTGGCTTTACACGTTTTAGGCAGTAGGGCAGGCCCACCGCTTCAGCCACGGCAATGCCCTGTGCCTCCATGCCAACCGCGCCGTCCGTGACGATCCAGGTTTTCGGCATAAGTTTCGCTAAATCCTGCTCAATAGAATTTCCGAAATGGAAAATGCTTAAATTCTTTTCGATTCTGTTGTGTAGACGCCGCAAAAGTATGCAAAACTTTCCGGCCGAGCGTTATCGACCTGCCATCGCGCCTTCTAGCGCGATGGGCCCACTATCGTCTAGGGAGCATGGCCCCCAATGCGTGCCGCCCGCCTCGACTCGACCGATTGGCTTATTCTGCGTGAGCTTCAAGCTGACGGCAGGATCACGAATATTGAGCTGGCGCGAAAAGTGGGGATCTCGGCGCCGCCATGCCTCCGCCGCGTCCGTGCGCTTGAGGAGGCGGGCATCATCAAAGGTTTCACGGTTCTTCTGGATGATCGGGCGCTGGGCTTCGATGTCTCCGCATTCGCCATGATCAAGCTTCATAGCCAGGCCGAGGTGGATCTGATCGCCTTTGAGGACTGGGTTGCAGGCAGCCCCGTGGTCCGGGACTGTCACATGCTTTCAGGCGAAATCGACTTTTTGCTCCGCTGTGTGGCGCCGGACCTCAGCATGTTTCAGGACTTCATCATACATGAGCTTACGGCGGCTCAGAACGTGGAGAGCGTCAAGACTTCGCTGGTAATCCGGACGTCTAAGCAAGCGCCGGGCGTGCCGACGGAGTTGATGTCGAGCGACGCTGAGGTCGAATAGCGCCGACTGGCGGACGACGTTCGCGCGGACAGAAAGATAGCGTTGGGACGCTCTGTTTGCTTCGGCGAGATCTCGGCCTATGGCTGTCTAACACTTCACTGTGCGGATCGCGCCATGCCGGGCGCCGTCAATGTGGTTGTTGGAGATGAGCGCGGTGTCGGCTCCAGAATCGGCAGCTACGCCAATACCGATATGGCTTCTGCGAACGACGTTCCCGGTCACGCTGACATTGCGCAAACGCGCACTCGAGCCGACAAGTATGCCGTAGGCCGGTGCGCCTTCCACAACATTACTGTGTACTGACGCATCAGCCCCCACAGCGATCCCGCTTCCGGGTGCTTCACCTGTTTTCCGGAAGAAGAGATTGCGGATGATGTTGCCTTGGACAACAGCCGGGCGCCCGCCATCGTTAAAATTACTCACCAAGATTCCTGTCGCGGCAGTATCGACGATGTTGTTTTCGACAATGGCGCCTTCATATCTGAGTCCCACATAGACTGCTCCACCTGCAATGTTGCCGAACGTGCAGCGCGCGATACGGCCCGCAGCTTCGTGCAAGCTTACGCCATTGCCACCGCTATTTAGGAAGCGGCAGTCCAACACATCGAGTTCGATAGCGCCGGCCACGGTTAGGAGCGCGTCGAACTTTTCTAGCGGCCGCGCGCCACCGTTGAGCACAAGCCCTGTCAGCTGAACGCCATCCGCGCCGGTCACGGAGAGAATTGCTCCGCCCTCAGATTTCAAGATTGTTTGGTCTGAAACGCCGTGGATTTGCGACCCGGGCCTAAGCGTAAGCGTTCCCGTCCTATACGTTCCAGGAGGCAGAAGAAGGGGCGTGCCAGACGAAGCATTTTCGTCGATTGCCTGTTGAAGCGCCGCGGTTTGGGACACAGCTCCACCTGCAGGTTTTATTCCCAGACCGTTCGCGGCAATCAACTTGCGTGTGTTCGACGGGCCCGCCATGCTCAGGCCAACGCTTGCGACAATGCCCACACCTGCGGCAAGGCCCGCGAGCAGCGCCTCACGGCGCCGCATCTGAAGACCGCCTCCGTAGCCGGACTGCCCACGCGACGCGCTCATCGCGACTCTGGCGGGACATCAATCAGACCCGCGCCGAACTTGCTTTGCAGTTGGACAGCATGAAGCGCTTCTTGAAGTATCAACTCTGCAGCCTGCAATAGAGTGCTCATGCTCAAGATATGAATGTGGGGCACGTGGACGAAAAGCGCGTCGCTTCCATTCTGTTCGGCCCAGTTGAGCGAGCGAAAGTAAAGATCGTTGCAGAGATAGCGGCCGCAAGACTGAGAGACGCTCACAGGAATGCTCTCAGCCTGCAGCCGACCGGCAAGCGCATCGACTGGGAGCCATGTCTCGTGCATTTCCTCGCAACCGGAAATCACCACATTGCGTTCCGGATGGGCGCCCCCTGCATCGGGTCGGTGCTCGATCTGGTTGTGGGCTTTTGACTCTAACTGGATTTCCGTTGCCTCCACCTTCAAGCCAAAATGGATCATGAGACGCGGGCGGATGGCTTGGTGAAAGTAAGCGGCTCGGCTGGCTACGGCATGCCACTCGGTCGGGAGTACAGCCCGATAGATCATGCAGTTCGTGGGTGGAGCTGCAGCCGCGACCATTTCAGCTAGCCAGCCGGAAGGGTTCTCGGCAACACCGGGAAAGGGGCCAAAACCCGTGATCAGGACGCGAGGTTTGGCCTGGTCGTGCGTCATGAGGTCGGACGAGACGTCTGCCATAACTCTGGCTTATCTCTGCTTGGGGTCAGAGGGAAGAGGGTATCGGTCTCTTCAATGCCGTCCAGTCGCTATTCAGGGTCTTCCAAACCCACGAGTTCCGCGAGTGCAGCGGCGCCTTCTGCCGGGCTGATTGTGCCTTCGCGAACTTGACCCTCGATGTCTTGGTATTCGCGCGCTGCGCGGCGTCCGCCCTTAAAGGCCGCGAGGAGGCGCTGTTCGAAGATCTCCCGCATCCAGGTTGCCGCCTGTTCGGCGCGGCGTTCATCGAGAACGCCCGCCTCGGCGAGGGCGCTCCGGCATTCCCCGATCTTCTCCCAAAGCGTGTCGAGGCCCGTATTATCGCGCGCCGACATGGTGAGAACCGCCGGCTGCCAGGCCGTGTTGCCGGAGGCGAGAATATGCAGTGCCGCGCGATACTCCGTTGCAGCGCGGTTCGCGCGCTCCACATTGTCGCTGTCCGCCTTGTTTACAGCGATGATGTCCGCAAGCTCCAGGAGTCCGCGCTTAATGCCTTGCAACTCGTCGCCGGCGCCTGGAATGGCGACGACAACGAAGACATCCACCATATTGGAAACTGCAGTTTCCGACTGGCCGACGCCAACAGTCTCCACAAGAACCACGTCGAATCCTGCGGCCTCAACGATCGCGATCGTCTCGCGCGTGGTCTTTGTGACGCCGCCGAGGTTTGATCCAGCGGGTGAGGGGCGAATGAACGCCTCGGACTCTGAGGCCAGTCGGCCCATGCGCGTCTTGTCACCGAGAATGGAGCCGCCAGTCCGCGACGAGGTTGGGTCAACTGCAAGAACCGCTACCGTGTGCCCCGCCTGAATGAGATTGAGGCCAAACTGGTCGATGAGTGTGGATTTTCCGGCACCTGGGACGCCGCTGATACCGATCCTGATCGCTTTACCCGTATCCGGCATAAGTCGCTTCAGCAGGTCGCGCGCCATCGCTTGATCCTTCGGACGCGTGCTTTCGACGAGGGTAATGGCACGCCCAAGCGCGACCCTGTCGCCTGCGCGAACGCCGGATTCGATATCTTCGATGCTTTTCGGCGCTTTGGTGGTCACGGACATAACGTGCGGCGTAGAGCGAAAACAAACTGTGTGCAACCCCTCACCAGCCACCAAAGGATCCAGGCGACGGGCGTGGCTCACGACTTTGCGTCCACTGCGCCCCTTACGTCGTTCGCCTAACGGCGACACAGGTGATGTCGTCAGCTTGTGGTTCCTCGCACGCGAATCGATCGACACTTTCGACGAGCTCTGAAATCAGGTCTTCCAATGCCACGTGTTTACTCTGACCAAGTGCACGCAGGAGCCGTTCGTCTCCATATTCCTCCTTGGCCGGATTGATCGCCTCGGTGATGCCGTCGGTAAACAGGAGAAGAAGATCGTCGGTCTCCAGTTTCGTCGTTTCGGATTTCGACGTCATGTCCTCGAAAAGTGCCAGTGGCATGCTTGTCGCTGCGAGGCGATGGCTGCTTCCATCCGCTCGCATCAATACGGGCGCGGTGTGTCCGCAGTTGCAATACTCAAGTGTGCCGTCGCGGACGTCCAAGACGCCGAAGAATACCGTGGCGAATAGCGAAGAGGCGTTGTTGCGGCAGAGGATGGCATTCGTCCGCGCTATTGTTGCGTTGGTGCTGCGTTCCTCTTGGACCGCCATACGTAAAACGGTGACCACAACGGCCATAAACAGGCTGGCGGGAAGCCCTTTTCCGCAGACGTCGCCCACGACAACAACGAGGCGATCTTCATCGAGCATATAGAAGTCGTAGAAATCCCCGCCAACGGCACGCGCTGGACGAATGTGGCCTCGAACCTCGATGTCAGCAGCCGGTGTGCTTAGGCTTGGCTCGGAAGGGAGGAAGGATTCTTGGATAAGAACGGCGCTCGCCATTTCCTCTTGCTGCCGCTGCTTTGTAAGGATCTGATCTGCAAAGCGGCGAAAGGCTGAGGCAAACTGGCCAAGTTGCGGAGGCGGATTGGCCAGGTCATCCAGAATCGTCTGGTCGAGTTTTCCCTTTTCCAGAGCGGACAGCGCGTTCGTGTAAAGCGCAACGGCCTTACTGACAGACATGGTCTGTTCGCCGAGTTGTCGTACGACGGCCATAAGAAGTTCGGGTGATTTTCGGCTTAGCCGGAACAGCTGCGCACGGTTGATGCGATACACGCGTGCTTCGGTGAGTGTATCGACACTTGCAATCCGAGGAATCCCGGCCAGAGCCCCAATCTCGCCGATGAGACGGGGCGCTTTAAGCTTTGCGAGAGTCACCGGGCCATGCCGTGTGTTTTCGTAGACGCGCAAATAGCCGGTATCCAAATAGTAGGCACATTCGCTTGTTTCACCCTGACGCAAGAGACACTCGCCGGGTTTCAACTCGGTAGGTGTCAGCGACGCCAATACGTCTGAAAGAGCTTCGGATGACAGAAAATTCTGGTCTGCGTGGGAATTTTGCGCCTCAGCGAGCGCCGCTTTCAGGGTGAGCTGGGTCTTGACGCGCGCGAGGACAACCTCCGGCGGAAAAGGTTTCCGGATATAGTCCGAACCACCCGCCTCGAAGCCCCTGACCTCATCCACCGTCTCCGTCTTTCCGGTCAGAAAAATCACGGGGATGTCGCTCGTCTGGTCGTTGGCTTTGAGCCGACGGCATACCTCGATGCCATCCATGCCAGGCATCATCACGTCGAGAAGAATGAGGTCAGGCTTTTCGTGTCCGCTTGCGATCTGGAGAGCCTTCTCCCCAGTTGTCGCCACTTTTGTTCTGAACTTGGCTCCAAGGATGCCGGCGATGGTGGCTACGTTGGAAGGTGTATCGTCTACGATCAGGATTAGTTGTTTACTTGGATCCGACATACTCTCCGCAAATAGCACTCCAACGTGTTGCTCCCTGAGAAGCTGCTGCTCACACTATGAATTGTAGGCTAACGCGATTGCCTGTCGCGGTGCGATCATAATGCAGATGCTCCGAAAAGCTCTTGATGAGGCCGATGCCGAGTCCTCCGATCTCGATCTCATCCAACGTTTGGTGGACAACGTCGTGCGACGCTGCCGTTATGTCAAATGGACTGCCATTATCCTCAATGATCATGTGAACGCCGTCTTCGCGGCTATCGAGCGTCACCGATATCTGCAAGGGACCGTTGGCGCCCTCCAACTGTCCTGCCGCGGCAGTCGAACCCTCTGAGGCGGTCCCCCCGTGTCGGACGATATTGGTCATGAGTTCTTCTACGCAGACCTGCATGTCGTAGGCCTTCGCGTCCGGCAAATTGAGGTCTGTCGCCACCGACTTCACCCAGCTCACGGCAGCGCCGATTTCTTGCCACGAGCCAACAAAAAGGCGGTTCCAGCAACCGGACGCAGCCATTGTCTAACCGAACTCTGCTCTAGGACACGAAGACCCTGTCGATAGCCGCCGAGTCTTCGATTATCGGAAGTACCGTATCAATGCGGCTTTCTCTGAGGACACGCTCCACGTTTGGCTGTGGGCTGAGAAGAACGAGCTTCCCACCATTGTTTGATACCGTTTTCGCTGCCGTGATCAAAGTCCGGATTCCCAGCGACGCCAAAAATGACACTTCTGACATATCGACCAGAACGTTTTTGCTCGCCTTGGCGATATCGTTGAACGCGCCGTCGACCTTCAGCGAACCATCGACATCCATGCGACCTGAGAGCGACACTTTCTGTACGCCGTTCTCAAGAGTCGTCTTCTCAAGCTCCATTGGTCCCTCCAAGCAATCCGTGC
>NZ_JBZMXT010000034.1:0-23777 GCF_058506495.1 Methyloceanibacter sp.
GGCGGGGGCGCGGGGCTCAAGGGCAAGGCGGGCGGCGTCTCGGAAGACCGCCCTACGACGCGCTACATTTGGCTCACGCGGGGGGACGGCAAGGTGCGCCTTTCCCGCGCGGCCAATGACGGCCGCGTCTTCGCCTGGGACGATCCTCCGCCCACGGGCCATCCGGGCGAGGACTATCGCTGCGGCTGCTGGGCCGAGCCATATGTGCCGGCGGAGCCGTCCGTCCCCGGTGCCCAACAGTTCTTTAACATCACCCTGCAGGACGTCTCTGACGAAGGCCCGCCTTGGCCAGCAAGGAGTGGCGATCCGTGCGTGTCTTCGCGCTCTAGAGGGACAATGCCCTGTTCGTGGGCTGGTCATGTCGAGAGGTGGACGGTGGTGGTGCCCCAGGCCGGACTCGAACCAGCACGCCCTTGCGGACAACAGATTTTGAGTCTGTCGCGTCTACCATTCCGCCACTGGGGCCAAAGCCACTGATGTCCAAGGTGCGCGAACATGGGGCAAGCCCTGCGCCCGGTCAATATCTTCGGTTGCGTTCAGGATACCCGGCATCGCATCGCAGAGACGAAGTTCGACACCTGCGATGGACAGCGGCGGCGTCGCCCGCTAAAGGAAGCGCCATGTTCAGGCGCGCCTACGACAAGATGATGGATCTCGCGGCGCACCGTAGGGCGCCCTGGGCGCTCGCGGGCGTGTCTTTTGTCGAGAGCTCCGTCTTCCCCATCCCGCCCGATGTGATGCTGATTCCGATGGTGCTCGCCGAACGGCAGAAGGCCTGGCTCTTCGCTGCCATCGCCACCATCGCGTCGGTTCTCGGGGGCATTTTTGGCTATATCATCGGGTATTTCCTGTTCGACACGATCGGTCAGCCCATCCTGAACTTCTATGGCTATGGCGAGAAATTCGAGGACTTCGCGGCGCGCTATAACGAGTTTGGCGCCTGGATCGTGTTTATCGCGGGCGTGACTCCGTTCCCCTACAAGGTCATCACGATCGCCAGCGGCGTCACTCAGCTGAACTTTTTTGTGTTCATGGTTGCGAGCGTCCTGGCGCGGGGGATCCGTTTCTTTGCGGTCGCCGGCCTACTTTATTGGTTCGGGCCCCCGATCAAGGGCTTCATCGACAAGTATTTCGGCCTCTTATCGATCGTCTTCGTGATCCTCTTGATTGGCGGGTTCGTGCTCATCAGATATGTGATGTGAGCATGGATGACACGCGTGACAGCCTCGCCGGGCAGCTAATGGCGGTGAGCGCCGTTCTCTCCGGTGCTGCGCTTCTAACGATCTTGGCCGCGCACGCCTTCGAGGAGTTCGGCGGCTACGCGCCGTGCCCGCTCTGTCTTCAAGAGCGCTACGCTTACTATTTCGGGGTGCCCGCAGCGGTGGTCGCCTTCTTCGCCGCGCGGAGCGAAAGCTTCGGCGTTGCCCGACTCGTGCTTGTGCTGATCGCGATCGGGTTTCTCATCAATATGGGTCTTGGCATCTACCACGCGGGAGCGGAGTGGAAATGGTGGCCTGGGCCCGACACTTGCGCCGGTGGGTTTGCCCTCGAATGGGGCGAGGAGGGCATCGTGGAAACGCCCGTCATCCGCTGCGATGAGGCGCCCTGGCACTTTCTTGGCCTGTCGTTCGCGGGCTGGAACGTCGTTGTTTCCGCAGCTCTAGCCGGATTGGCGTTTTGGGCCGCGGCCCGGCGCACCTGAATCGCCCTTTTCGATGTGCACTCACGACAATTTCAAATGCCTTGATTCGCGGCTCGCGCTGCAACGCTGTTACGTAAGTCTCGAGAGTTTCACTTTTTCGGAGGTAACGATGACCCAGATTCGTGCGTTGTTTGCTGGCCTCGTGGCCATTTTTCTCGTGGCGTCTGTGCCCGCATCCGCAGCTGATGTGAAAGCCTTTAGCCCAGAGGCCTTAGCTGAAGCGCAAAGCGCCGGGAAGCCGATCCTTGTGGATGTCTTCGCCGAGTGGTGCTCGACCTGCAAAGCGCAGAAGCCAATCCTTGCGGACCTCAAGAAGCAGCCGAAGTACAAAGATCTCGTGGTCCTGACGGCCGATTTCGACAAGGACAAGGAAGCCCTCAAGGACTTGGGCGTCCAAAAGCAGAGCACGTTGATCGTGTTCAAGGGCGATCAGGAACTCGTGCGGTCAATCGGCTCGACAGATCCGTTGGCGATCGAAGGGATGCTCGACCTGACGCTGCTCTAAGCGTCTCGTCGAAGACGCGCCATGATCGCAACGCTCGGGCTCGCGCTCCTTGCCGGCATCCTGTCGGTCCTGTCGCCCTGCGTCTTGCCACTTCTGCCCATCGTCTTCGGCACGGCGCAAAGCGAACATAGGCTAGGGCCGGCGGCACTCGCCTGCGGCGTCGCTGTATCCTTCACTGTCATCGGCTTGTTCGTCGCCACGATCGGCTTCGCGATTGGCCTCGATACGGACTTTTTCAGAATGGTGGCGGCGGTGCTTCTCATCGCCTTTGGCGTTGTACTGATAGTGCCGAGTTTGCAAGCGCAGGTCGCTCTCGCCGCGGGACCGGTTGGAAATTGGGTCGACGACCGTTTTGGTGGCTTCAGTGGCAACAGCCTTTGGGGCCAGTTTGGCGTTGGCGCACTCTTGGGCGCCGTCTGGGTCCCTTGTGTGGGCCCAACGCTCGGCGCGGCTTCTGTCTTGGCGGCCAAGGGCGAAGACCTCGGTCAGGTTGCGCTGACAATGCTCGCATTTGGTGTCGGCGCCGCGCTGCCGCTTATGGCGCTGGGCTTTGCGTCACGCGAGGCGACGCAGCGGTGGCGCGGTCGGCTCGCAGAGGCCAGCAAGAGCGGCAAAATGCTGCTCGGAGCGCTGCTCGTCATCGTCGGGCTGCTGGTGGCGACTGGCGCGGACAAGGCGCTAGAGACCTACCTCGTCAACGCATCTCCAGATTGGCTCAACAGCCTTACCACCCGCTATTAGCCCAGGCCCAAGCACCTGTTTCGTACTTACGGCTCCAGCTCGGTATCCCAGTAGAGATAGTCCAGCCAGCTTTCGTGCAAATAGTTGGGCGGGAACAGCCGCCCGTTGCGGTGGAGCTCGAATACTGTGGGTCTGTATGGCGTCTGCGCCGGCCACAGCTTACCTCTGCTCGGCATCTCCCCGCCCTTGGCAAGATTACAGGGCGCGCACGCTGTCACCACGTTGTCCCAGCGTGTAAGCCCGCCTCGATTGCGGGGGATGAGATGGTCAAAGGTGAGATCTTTGCCGCTCCCGCAATACTGACAGGTGAAGCGGTCACGCAGAAACACGTTGAATCGCGTGAAGGCAGGATAGAGCGCCGGGCGCACATAGTTCTTTAGCGAGACGACACTTGGCAGTTTCATCTCGAAAGAGGGCGAGTGCACCGCGTGATCGTACTCGGACACGATGTTCACACGGTCCAGGAAAACCGCCTTCACCGTATCCTGCCAATTCCACAAAGAGAGGGGATAGTAAGAGAGGGGACGGTAGTCTGCATTCAGCACGAGCGCGGGATATGTCCCCGGTGCGGCCGATGCGGTTGCGACGTTCAAGGCCCTCAAGTCCTCTTCATTGCCCGTCGCACTCGGGCAGCTTGGTTGCCGCGGGGGATACTATAAGCACGTGTCACGAATGTGAAGAACCCTAGATGATGTGATTGTGACACTCTCACCCCGCCGTTAGCGCGCCTGCGAAGGCTTGTGTAAGAAACTGGCCCCCAAGTCGTAAGCCGTCGCCGTCGATGCCGTGTCCAATCCCGATGCTTACATGCCATTGGACGCTCAAACCTGCCTGTCCCAAGGCCTCCCGCGCCATTGTCATTGCTTCGACAGGGATGACCTCGTCCATGTCACCGTGAACCAACAGAATTGCAGGGGCTTGTCCGGGCGCCGGAAGTTCCTCAACCGTCGCAAGTGCGCCGGAGTAGCCGACGATAGCCGTCGGCTTGTCTTTGCGGGTCAATCCCACGGAGAGGGCCATCATTGTGCCTTGGCTGAAGCCGACGAGCGCGAGTGATTCGGCCGTCAGTCCTTGGCGTTCCAGTTCCGCGTCGAGGAAAGAATCGAGGGCTGGGGCGGCACGCTTAACGCCGGCCCCGATGATTGACATGTCGCCCATGGATAGATCGAACCACTGGCAGCCCATGGGCGCCATGCCGCAAGGCTCCGGCGCGTTGGGCGATACAAAGGCTGCATGGGGTAGAAGAGGTGCCCACTCACGCCCGAGCCCGATCAGGTCGTTTCCGTCCGCGCCGTAGCCGTGGAGGAAAACAACCAGTTGCCTCGGCGGCCCACCAGCGGCCGGCGCCAATCGCGGACCGTCAAGCTCAGATGTTGCCATTACTTCTGGGTTCCCGCCGAGATGATGCCTAGTCGCCTTCGATATTGTCGGCCGACTTGGCATTGAGCTGGCCGTAGTTCTGTGCCCCGATGTCGTTTAGTAGGCCGAGCTGAGTTTCGATGTAATCGATATGGCCTTCTTCATCCTTCAGCAGGTCCTCGAACAACAACATGCTGACATAGTCCTCTTCCTCGCGGCAGGCCGCGCGGGCTTCCATGTAGAGGGCGCGGGCGCTGTACTCGGCCTTCAGGTCGCACTCCAGGATCTCTTTGACATTCTGCCCAATCATGAGGGGATCGAGCTTCTGCATGTTGGGGAAACCCTCGAGGAAGATGATGCGCGTTACGAGTTGGTCTGCGTGCTGCATCTCTTCGATCGACTCTTCGCGTTCCTTGTCGGCAAGCTTCTGATAGCCCCAATCGTCGAGCAACCGGTAGTGGAGCCAGTATTGATTGACAGCCGTAAGCTCGTGCGTCAGCGATTTGTTCAGATAGTCGATTACTCTGGTATTGCCCTTCATCAGAACCTCTTCTCGCTTTGTTAGTTTAGAACCGTTGTAAAGTACTTTGGCGGGCGTGGCTAGTCTGCAGGCGGCGTGTCATCGAATGGTGATCTATGTGGAAGGGACGCGGCCGAGCTCGGTCCTTCTTCGTCGTAGCCAACGATGAGTCTTACGACCAGGGGCATGCAATCCCCGCACTTCGGCTGTTTGCCTAGTGTCTTGTAGATCAGCCCAGGCGTTAAGACGACAAACGGGTCCTTTGTCCTCAATGCCCCGACGGCTTCGTGAATCTCCTCGGAAGTGAGGATGGTGCAAGAGCAAATAATCATTGCGTATTTCTTGGTGCCGCGCGTGCCCTGTTCTGCCCTTCCGCAGTAGCGTGGGGTGGCCATTTGGGCCGAACCCAAATCTCAACGAGGTGCTGCCGATCCATCGCTAGAAAATTGCGGGGATAGAGGTCTTTAAAGCGGCGACTTAGGGAATCGTCAACCAACTCACTTAGCAGCGTCTTAAACCATCTCTCACATGCTCTGTCCTTTTAGGACGCAGTTGACCATTGGGTGGGGCAAAAAATGCAGGGCAACGAACTACGCGCCGACGATCTCTACGGACAGATCGAAGGCCTGGCGGCAGAGCTTGAGGCTGAGCGTCGCGCGCGCCTCGCTGCGGAGGCAGCGAACGCAGGCACTCTGGGGCTTATCAGTGTCGTCAGTAAAAAACTGCGTCCCCCGATGGAATCGGTCACCGCTCTAACCGATAGGATTCTCGATGGGCCGCTCAACCTAGCGCAGCGGCGCGACGCAGAAACTCTTTCGCATTCGATGCATCGCATTCTCAGCGCGCTTTCTGAGGTACTCGACTTCAGCACGCTTCAGTCCGGCGAGGCCGACTTTTCGGTGGAGCCCTTCGATCTCCATGCGCTCGTCCGAGAGGCTGCCTCGGCACTACAAGCCTGTGCGGCTGCAAAGGGGTTGAGCAGCAGCGTGGACATGGCGCCAAACTGTCCTCGTCACATTGTCGGTGACGCTATGCGCGTCCGCCAGGTGCTCATGACACTGATGGAGTCCTCGATACGGGGAACCAAGGCAGGATCGATTCGCCTCTATGTGAGCGTCAACGATGCCGCCTCACCGGTGACGGTACGCTTCGACATTACAGACACGAGTCCTGGCCTCACGCCGCAAAAACAGGTCGAGCTGTTTCAGCCGTCGGCCGATACTTCGCGGCCCGACGGTGGTCTTGGAATGCCGATCGCGCGGCGGATCGCGGAGGCGATGGGGGGCGAGGTTTCCTGCGATAGCGCTACGGGACAGGGCGCATTGTATTGGTTCACATTCAAGGCCATTGTCGACGAAAGCACGACAGAGGACGGCGAGATGGAGTCCGCTTCGGCCGAGTTGATTGAACTCGATGTCGAGGACGCGGTCGTGCCGCCGGAGGCTATGCTTGAGGAGGTCGACGCGGAGCCGACTATAGGCGAGATGGTGCCGACGCCCGCGCCCGAGTCGCTCCCGGAACCGAAAGCTGAACAGGCGCCTGCGTCCGAGCCGGCAATCGAGCCCGCGCCTGAGCCCGAGTATATCCAGCAGGCCACGACAGACGTCGCTTCAAAACGCGAGCATGCGGGGTCTCTTGCCGGTCATGTCCTCATGATCGAGGACAACTCGGTCAACCGGTTGCTGATCGGGGCCTATCTGGACGAGTTCGGTCTCACCTTCGATGTCGCAGAGACCGGCGCGGCCGCGCTGCTGTGTCTGGACCAGCGTCCCTACGATGCCGTGCTTATGGACACAGTCCTCCCGGACTATCGTGGGCTCGACTTGGCGCAGCGCATACGGTCGCAAGAGTCGACGACCTCGCATGTGCCGATCGTCGCGCTCACGACGCTCTCGGATACAGAAGACGATCCGACCTATGTTGAGGCGGGCGTTAATGCCTCGGTGGACAAGCCAATCCAAGGGCTCGAACTCTATGCGGCGCTCGTGCCGCTCGTTTCCTCAAAGAAGGAAGAAGCCGTAGACAACGATGAAGCCTTAGACAACGAAGAAGCCGTCGACAAGGAAACAGCCTCAGACGAGGACGCTACGTGGACACCCGTCTTCTGAGAACGCTCCAGAGAGGTTCTCGTCAGCCGGCTTTGGCAAGGGCGTCGACGTTATCGTTCACGAGTCCAACGATGCCAGTCATGATCTCGTTGAGTTGGAAGTCCTTGGGCGTGTAAACGGCGGATGCGCCGCATTGCTTGA
The DNA here is from genome assembly GCF_058506495.1 of Methyloceanibacter sp. Taxonomy (NCBI): domain Bacteria; kingdom Pseudomonadati; phylum Pseudomonadota; class Alphaproteobacteria; order Hyphomicrobiales; family Hyphomicrobiaceae; genus Methyloceanibacter; species Methyloceanibacter sp. The sequence continues at coordinate 7,077 of NZ_JBZMXT010000034.1, forward strand.
GGATGTTGACGTCCTCCTGCGGAATAATGCCTCCGACCACCACCGGGACATCGCTCATCCCCGCCTCGCGGAGTTTCTGCACCACATCGCGCACAAGCGAGACATGGGATCCGGAGAGGATTGAGAGACCCACGACATGGGCTTTCGCTTCCTTGGCCTGGGAAACAATCTCCGCAGGCGTTAAACGAATGCCGTCATAAACCACCTTCATGCCCACATCGTCGGCTCGTACGGCAATCTGTTCCGCGCCATTCGAGTGGCCGTCGAGCCCAGGTTTGCCAACCACGAATGTCAGTGTACGGCCTAGTTTGCCGGACACCTGGCTGACCAGATCGCGAATCTCGGACATGCGTGCGTCGTCGACTTCGTGTGTCGCGCCGATGCCGGTGGGTGCTCTGTATTCGCCGAATACCTCACGAAGAACCGTGCCCCACTCACCGGTGGTAACGCCAGCTTTTGCGGCGGCAATTGAAGGAGGCATAATATTGCGACCTTCGACGGCGGCTTCTTTCAAGTCGGCTAGAACCTGGTTCACCACCGCATTGTCCCGGTTCTGCCGCCAGGCCTGCAGTGCGGCGATCTGCTCGAGCTCCACCGATTCCGGAACGGTCAGGATACCTTCTACACCCGAGTCGAGCGGCGAAGGCTCAGTTTCCGTATAGGCGTTGACGCCCACCAGAACTTGATCCCCTCTTTCGATGTCGGCCACACGCGCCGCATTCGAAGCAATCAGCGACTCCTTCATGTAGTCGATGCCAGCCACCGCACCGCCCATGGCATCCAACTTGGCCAGTTCCGCCCGGGCTTGTTCCTTCAGCTCTTCGACCTTCTGATCGATCACATCCGATCCGTCGAAAATATCCTGGTACTCCAACAGGTCTGTCTCGTAGGCCACAATCTGCTGCAACCGCAGCGACCATTGCTGATCCCATGGGCGCGGCAAGCCCAGTGCCTCGTTCCAGGCAGGGAGCTGCACGGCGCGCGCGCGGGATTTCTTCGACAACGTTACGGCCAGCATCGAAAGCAGAATTCGATAAACGTTGTTCTCCGGCTGCTGCTCGGTCAGGCCAAGCGAGTTGACCTGCACGCCATAGCGGAAACGACGCAGCTTGGGTTCCTCGACGCCGTAACGTTCCCTTGTGATTTCGTCCCAGAGGTCCACGAAGGCTCGCATCTTCGAGACCTCAGTGATGAATCGGACTCCCGCGTTCACGAAGAAGCTGATGGCTGCAACGACCTTCGGGAATCGCTCCTCTGGAACTTCTCCGGATTCCTTCACCCGATCTAGCACAGCCTGCGCGGTTGCCAGCGCGAAAGCCAGCTCCTGCGCCGGCGTCGCACCCGCTTCCTGCAGGTGATATGAGCAGACATTGGTCGGGTTCCACTTCGGCACTTCCTGGTTCGTGAACACGATCACGTCCTTGATGAGCCGCAACGAGGGGTCCGGCGGAAACACATAGGTGCCGCGCGAGAGATATTCCTTGATGATGTCATTCTGCACGGTGCCCGTTAGTTTGGCTCGGTCCGTGCCCTGTTCATCTGCAAGAGAGACGTAGAGAGAGAGCAACCACGCGGCCGGCGCATTGATCGTCATCGACGTGTTCATCTCGCCGAGGGGGATGCCGTCCAGCAGCGTTCTCATGTCACCGAGATGCGAGACGGGTACGCCAACCTTCCCCACTTCACCTCGCGCCAACGGCGAGTCGGAGTCGTATCCCGTCTGCGTTGGCAGATCGAAGGCGATGGAAAGCCCAGTCTGCCCCTTGGCCAAGTTCTTCCGATACAGTTCATTCGACGCCTTCGCTGTCGAATGGCCTGCATAGGTGCGGAACATCCACGGTCTGTCTCGCACCGGCTTGTCGCTGTCTGTTTTGCCGCTCATCGCTACTGCCGAAATTGTCCCCTGTTGGTGTGCGGTGCATCGAAGCATGCTCGAGGCTTGTGAGCAACATGCGGTTCAAAAGGTTGTAAATGGGATGGTGGACCTATCCTAGGCATGCAAAGTGGTTGGGGCTGTGCCAGTACCCGCAACGCATAATCGATTCTTCCTCTGGCAAGATGCGCTTCTTTTTGCTAACCCTCCTGTCCGATTAAGGCAGCCCTGCCAAAATTTGGGCAATTCCAAGAGAGCCCCGGCGCTTTTGGCGCTGGCTAGCAGATTCGATCTGCGGCCCGCAAAAATGTTGCAGTTGCGAGATGGATCGAACACAATTCTCGCCGCTGCGAAAAATAGCGCCCCGACAGATATAGGATGGGTGGGACAACTGGATGAATGAGATGTCGATAGGTGAAGTGTCAGCAGATGCACCCGCTCCGCGCGGCGAAATCAAGGATCTTTACGAGGTCGGTGAGATTCCGCCCCTCGGTCATGTGCCGAAGAACATGTACGCCTGGGCGATTCGCCAGGACCGCGAAGGTCCTCCAGATGAAGCCATGCAGGTCGAAGTGGTGCCTACTTGGGAGCTAGACTCTCATGATGTGCTCGTTCTCGTGATGGCCGCGGGTGTCAATTATAACGGCGTTTGGGCGTCGCTCGGCACACCGATTTCCATGTTCAACGTTCATAAGAATGCTCTTCATATCGCGGGTTCCGACGCATCGGGCATCGTCTGGGCCGTCGGCTCCAAGGTTACGCGCTGGAAGGTCGGCGACGAGGTCGTCATCCACTGCAACCAGGACGATGGCGATGACGAGGAGTGCAACGGTGGCGATCCGATGTTCTCCACGTCGCAGCGCATTTGGGGCTATGAGACGCCGGACGGCGCATTTGCGCAGTTCGCCCGCGTTCAGGACCGGCAGCTTCTGCCACGTCCGCAGCACCTCACGTGGGAAGAGGCGGCTTGCTACACACTCACACTGGCTACGTCTTATCGCATGCTGTTCGGACATCGTCCGCATACGCTCAAGCCGGGTCATAACGTCTTGGTTTGGGGCGCGTCGGGCGGCCTGGGATCGATGGCGATTCAGCTTTGCGCGACGGCGGGCGCTAATGCCATTGGCGTTGTGTCCGAAGACGACAAGCGCGACTTCGTTATGTCGCTTGGCGCGAAGGGCGTGATCAACCGGAAAGACTTCAATTGCTGGGGCCAGCTGCCGAAAGTGGGTACGCCGGAGTTCGACACGTGGCTCAAAGAAGCCCGTAAGTTTGGTAAGGCGATCTGGGACATCACCGGTAAGGGCGTAAACGTGGATTGCGTGTTTGAGCACCCGGGTGAGGCAACGTTCCCGGTTTCAACCTTGATCACTAAGCGCGGCGGCATGATCGTGTTCTGCGCCGGTACCACCGGCTACAACCTGACCATGGACGCACGCTACGTGTGGATGCACCAAAAGCGGGTTCAAGGATCGCATTTTGCGCATTTGCAGCAAGCCAGCATGGCGAACAAACTCGTGATCGAGCGCCATATCGATCCCTGCATGTCCGAAGTGTTCCCATGGGATCAGATCCCCAAGGCGCATATGCGCATGTGGAACAATGAGCACCGTCCCGGCAACATGGCCGTGCTGGTGAGCGCTCCTGTTACAGGGCTTCGTACGTTCGAGGACGTGATCGAGGCGAGCGAGGAGACACACGGCAAGGCCTAAGGGCTCGCTGACACAAGGCTTACGGCTGTCTCAGCAGCCACGCTACGCCCTGGACTATTCAGTCTGGGGCGTTTGCGTTTTTGGGTGAACGTCTTTGAAACGCAGCCCAGTATGCGGTGATGGCCAGCCTCATCGGACGCGGCGCGTGGCATTCGATGCCATTTGTTGCTTGCTAATCCGTTTGGTCCTCAGAAACGTAACAGGTAGAGCGCTCAAACCGCCAAATGAACGGACTTCAGGCTCGTTAGGGCCGCGCTTCGGTCTCGTCTGGGATCGCCGCTAAACTTCGCATTTGACTCCCGAAGCCGGTCGGGTTTCGTTGTCTGTAATCTCATAAATCAAGCTTTCCGAGGATAATGCCGTGAACGCCCCCGAAACCACCACCGATCGTTTGATTCCGCTACTGGATGCCGCTGCCGAATCCGCCGAAAAACTGGGTTCGGTGACCATTGAGTCTGTGAAAGGCAAGCTTGCACCCAACGGTAAGATCGACAATGCGGCACTGGAGCGTGAGCAGCATGTCGCACACGGTCTTGCTTGGGTCGCGACGTACGTCGAAGGCATCCGTCAAATGGCGGACTACGCCAAACGTGCTTCAGGCGAAGGGCGCTTCGGCGAGCTGGAAGGGCTGCTGACCCAAATCGTGGTCGGGGAGTATCTGGCTCAACTCGCTGGCGGTGTTGTCATGAGCCAAGGCGAAGTGGTCCGCTTGCACGAACTTAGTGTGCCGGATGCAGCACAAGGGGCCTTTCTCAACGATAATGTTGTTGCTCTCATCCGGAGCGTAACGCCCGAGATCCGCGCTCGTGTTTCGACACTGATCCAGGATGCAGAAAGCGCGGCTGCGGCCAATTATGGCGACCCGTGTCTCGATGAGACGTATGAAGAAATTCGGAACGAGATGCGGCGCTTCTCGTTGGCCGAGGTTCTGCCTCATGCGCAAGAGTGGCACCTCAAAGACGATTACATTCCGCTGGAGCTCGTCAATCAGATGGCCGAGCTCGGCGTGTTCTCGCTGACCCTGCCGGAGGAGTATGGCGGCTTAGGTCTTGGCAAAGAGGCGATGTGCGTTGTCTCCGAGGAACTTTCGCGTGGCTATATCGGCGTTGGTTCGCTCGGAACGCGCTCCGAAATCGCCGAGGAACTCATCCACAATGGCGGCACGGATGCACAGAAGGAGGAGTGGCTTCCAAAGATCGCCAGCGGCGAAATCCTTCCAACGGCTGTCTTCACCGAGCCAAACACCGGCTCCGATCTCGCCTCGCTCAGCACACGTGCGGTGAAGGACGGGGATGTCTACAAGATCACGGGTCAGAAAACCTGGATCACGCACGCGGCCCGCGCTGATCTCATGACGGTGTTGGCGCGCACGGATCCGAATGAGAAGGGCTATCGCGGTCTGTCGATGTTTCTGGCCCCTAAGCCACGCGGCACGGACGACAACCCCTTCCCGGCAGCGGGCATGACGGGTGGTGAAATCGAGGTCCTTGGATATCGGGGCATGAAGGAGTTCGATATCTCCTTCGACAATTTCGAAGTGCCCGCGGAGAATTTGCTGGGCGGCGAAGAGGGTCAAGGCTTCAAACAGCTCATGCAGACCTTCGAGGCGGCGCGGATCCAGACCGCCGCGCGGGCCGTTGGTGTCGCGCAATCGGCGCTCGATATCGGTTTGCGCTACGGCATCGAGCGGGTCCAGTTTGGCAAACCGATCATCAACTTCCCTCGCGTTTCCGATAAGCTGGTCATGATCGCAGCGGAAATCCTGTTTGCCCGTCAGCTCACATACTATTCCGCTCGGAAGAAAGATGCTGGCGAGAGGTGCGACCTTGAAGCTGGGATGGCCAAGCTATTGGCCGCGCGTATGGCTTGGGCCGCCGCTGACAACGCTCTACAGATCCACGGGGGGAACGGTTTTGCGCTCGAGTACCCGATCAGTCGTGTCCTTTGCGATGCCCGCATTCTGTCGATTTTCGAAGGTGCGGCCGAGATCCAAGCTCATGTCATTGCACGACGCTTGCTTGAGCAATGAGTAGCGCTGCCGAGCCGATCGCGTCCAAACGGTCTTTGATTGGGCTCGGCATTGCTCTGCTTATCTGCTTTGGCGCCTCCTTCGTCGGTAATGCGTTCACCGCCCCGAATCTCGCCTGGTACGCCACACTCGAGAAGCCGAGCTTCAACCCGCCGAATAGCGTCTTCCCCATCGTTTGGACGATCCTGTTCGCGATGATGGCGGTGTCGGCATGGCTCGTCTGGCGGGCCGAGGCTGACGAGGGCGACAAGAAGACGGCCCTGACCTGGTTTGGTGTGCAGCTCGCGCTCAACGTGGCGTGGCCCTTCGCATTCTTTCAAATGCAGAGCCCGATCTTCGGCCTTGCGGTGATCTTGTGGCTTGTCGTGGCGATCGGCATGACGATGGTGTTCTTCGATCGCGTTAGTCGCGTCGCCGCCCTGTTACTTGCGCCTTATCTCCTGTGGGTGTGTTTCGCCTCGGGCTTGAACTTTGCTGTTTGGGCTTTGAACGCTAATGCGGCGTCATCCTAAGGAGAGACGATGTCTCAGCGCTCCGTCCTTATTACCGGCTGCTCGTCCGGGATCGGGCTCGCCGCCGCGGAGACGATGCGAGACCGCGGTTGGCGGGTATTTGCGACGGCACGTGCGCCCGAGCACCTTGAACACCTCACGGACACAGTAGGCGTCGAGAGCGTCTATCTCGACTACACAGAACCAGAGTCGATCGCGGCGGCGGCGGATCACGTGCTCGAGGCGACGGACGGGAGTTTGAACGCGCTCTTTAACAACGGAGCCTACGGGCAGCCTGGCGCTATCGAAGATCTACCAACCGATGCTTTGCGCGCACAGTTCGAGGCCAATGTCTTCGGTTGGCACGACCTAACTCGCCGGATGATCGCACCGATGCGGGCGCGCAACGCGGGGCGAATCGTTCAGTGTTCTTCCGTTCTCGGCCTGCTCGCTGCGCCCTACCGCGGGGCCTATTGTGCGTCGAAGTTTGCAATCGAGGCTCTGACAGACACGCTTCGGATGGAACTAAAGGACACCGGGATATACGTTACGCTGATAGAGCCTGGCCCTATTCGCACACGCTTCGTCGAGACCGCTATCAAACACTACAAGCGCCATATCGATATGGATAACTCAGCACACAGCGCGATTTATCGAGAGCGCCTTGCAAGAATGGAAGACGGCGGGCAGATGGCGTTTAAGCTGGAACCGGAGGCGGTCTGCCAACGGCTTATTCACGCGCTCGAAGCCAAACGGCCCAAGACGCGTTACTACGTTACGGTGCCGACATTCGTTGGCGCCTATTTGCGACGGGTTTTGCCGACGCGCGCGCTCGATTTTGTCGCCGCGAAGAACTAAGTTCGTCAGTCCGGCGCAGTTCGCGCCCAGAATCACCCGTTGAAGCGGGGGGCGGCTGGAGGCCATTTTGGAATACATACTTCGTTGGATATTGCCGTTCGCGGTCTTGTTGGTCGTAATTGTTCTTGTCTTCGGTTTGTTCAACATGCTGCGGGGCGGCAACCCGAATCTCAGCCAGAAATTGATGCGCGCGAGAGTGCTTTTGCAGCTCGTGGCGCTTATCGTGGCAATGGCGATCGCCTATCTGGCTGGAATGCGTCCGAGCTAGGCAAAGCTTGACCCCGCCCGGGGCGCAGCTACGTTGGTTGGGGACTATCGGGGGCTTCTGTCGATACGCCCAGCGCTCGGGGCCAGTTTTGGGGCAAAATGGTCAAGCTCAATAAGATCTACACGCGAACCGGCGACGACGGCACGACAGCGCTTGGCACGGGCGACCGTGTTGCGAAATACGACCTTCGCGTGGAGGCTTACGGTACGGTCGACGAAACCAACGCGACGGTCGGGCTGGCAAGGCTGCACACTGGCGCGTCGGATCCCAAGCTCGACGAGATGCTGATGCGGATCCAGAACGATCTGTTCGATCTCGGGGCTGACCTTTGCTTTCCGGAAGAGATGAAAAAGGGAGAAGCCGCACTTCGGGTGACTGCCGCGCAGATCGAGCGGCTGGAAGCTGAGATCGACGAGATGAACAGTGCCCTCGATCCGCTTCGTTCCTTCGTCTTGCCCGGAGGATCACCCGCAGCAGCTTATCTTCATCTGGCCCGTACGGTTTGTCGTCGCGCTGAGCGCCTCGTGGCGGCTCTGGCTTCGCGGCCTATGGAGCCAGTCAGCGCGCAGGCGGCAGGTTATATCAACCGGCTTTCGGATTTCCTGTTCGTTGCGGCGCGCTACGCGAACGATAAGGGTGCCTCCGACGTTTTGTGGGTGCCCGGTCAGAATCGCTGAAGCGGGGTGATGCAGCGGTGTTTGTCCCCCTCCATGACACCAATCCTCTCAAGAAGATACGCTTTCCCTACGTGACGGTTGGGCTAATCGTCCTGAACGTTGCGGCCTACGTTGTCTTGCAAACGGGATGGTTCATTCCGTTGGAGGACGAAGACGTAACGGCCTTTGCCGTGGTGCCGGCGCAGCTGCTGGCGAATGCCGGCGGCGAAAGCCGGTTCCTAGCCTCCGGCGCGGTTCTCGTTCCTGAGCGCCTGACACTCCTCACCTACATGTTCATCCACGGTGGTTGGGTCCACTTGATCGGCAACATGCTGTTTTTGTGGGTTTTCGGCGACAATATCGAAGACGCAATGGGTCATATGCGCTTCGTCATGTTCTACTTGATGTGCGGGATCTTTGCTGCCCTGGCCCATATCTTCATGCTGCCGAACTCGGATCTTCCGCTGATCGGCGCATCTGGCGCTGTGGCAGGGATTATCTCAGCCTATTTGATCCTGCACCCAAAGGTAAAGATTTGGGTTCTCGCGCTTTGGCGGATTCCCATTCGGATCACCGCGGCGTGGGCACTAGGCATTTGGATCCTGGCGCAGTTCGTCAATCTCTTCTTCCCAAGTGAAGAAGCCATTGCGTGGTGGGCACATCTTGGCGGACTGCTCGCCGGCGCCCTTCTTATCCTGTTTATGCGCCGCCGCGGGGTCGTGCTTTTCGACCGCACGCGGGGAGGTGCGTAAGGCGTCCGCGGGGTGCCTTTCGGGCAACCTTGTCACCATTGACTTGAGTGATTTCGGGTTATACGGTCGCGGCCATTTCGCATGTGCGAGATGCTGACTTTGGGGGCAAGTCACACCCTCTCGGGGAACAAAAAGAACCACATGAAAATCCTTGTGCCGATCAAACGCGTCATCGACTACAACGTGAAGATCCGGGTGAAGACCGACGGTAGCGGCGTCGACCTGGCCAACGTGAAAATGTCGATGAATCCGTTTTGCGAGATCGCCGTCGAAGAGGCGGTCCGGATGAAGGAGCGCGGTGAGGCAAGCGAAGTCGTCGCCGTCTCGATCGGCAGCGCAAAATCACAGGACACACTTCGAACAGCGCTCGCGATGGGCGCGGATCGCGCGATTTTGGTGAAGACGGATGCCACGGTAGAGCCGCTGGCCGTTGCCAAGGTTCTGCAAGCCGTCGTCAAGAACGAGTCCCCGGATCTCATCATTCTTGGTAAACAAGCGATCGACGACGACTGCAATCAAACCGGACAGATGCTTGCAGGTTTGTTGGATGTCCCACAAGGAACGTTCGCGTCGAAAGTCGAGCTGAATGGGGATCGGGTGAACGTTACCCGTGAGGTCGATGGCGGTCTGGAGACCGTCTCACTTGCAAAGCCCGCCGTCATTACCACGGACTTGCGGCTGAACGAGCCCCGTTATGCATCTTTGCCGAACATCATGAAGGCGAAGAAGAAGCCGATCGACGAAACGACACCGGAGGAGCTGGGTGTCGATGTGGCGCCGAGACTCACCGTACTCACCGTTGAAGAACCGAAGGGGCGTGAGGCCGGTATCAAGGTCGACGATGTTGAGACCCTTGTTGATAAGCTCAAAAACGAAGCGGGAGTTCTATAATGGCCGTCCTGCTGCTTGCTGAGCACGACAACGAGACACTCGCGCCGACAACTGCTAAAGCACTGACGGCGGCGCGGGCTTTCGGCGCCGATGTCGACATCTTGGTTGCCGGAGAGGGCTGCCAAGCTGTGGCTGACGAGGCTGCAAAGCTCCAAGGCGTCAGGAAGGTGCTCCTTGCGGAGGCCCCGCAGCTCGCACATCGGCTTGCAGAGGACACAACAGCCACAGTTGTTCCTCTCATGGCGAACTATTCGGTTCTGCTTGCGCCAGCAACGACTACGGGTAAGAACGTATTGCCGCGTGTTGCTGCCCTCCTAGACGTCGGGCAGATATCGGACATTATCGAAGTGAAGTCGCCAGACACGTTCGTGCGGCCCATCTATGCGGGCAATGCACTGGAGACCGTTCAGACTTCTGACAAGACCATTGTCGCCACTGTGCGAACGACCGCATTCTCCGCGACGGGTGAGGGCGGATCGGCCAGCGTCGAGACGGTCGGTCCCGGTGAAGAGGTGCCGTCCTCCAGCTTCGTAGGCGCGGAGATTACCGAGAGCGAACGGCCTGAACTGACCTCCGCGCGTGTCGTAATTTCCGGCGGTCGCGGGATGGAATCAGGCGAGAATTTCGAGAAGCTGATCGCGCCGATCGCCGATCGGCTTGGGGCGGCGATGGGTGCATCCCGGGCTGCCGTTGATTCTGGTTTTATGCCAAACGATTACCAGGTCGGACAGACAGGCAAAGTTGTTGCGCCGGAGTTATATGTCGCCGTTGGTATTTCGGGCGCGATACAGCATCTCGCCGGCATGAAAGACTCCAAGGTTATCGTTGCAATCAACAAGGACGCAGAGGCCCCAATTTTCCAGGTTGCGGATTACGGTCTCGTCGGCGATCTGTTCGAGGTCCTGCCCGAACTCAATGATGAGTTGAAAAAGGCGGGCTACGGAGATTAGCCGTGTGCATAATGTGCGCGGCTGGCTGGGTAAGTCATGATGGGTGGGGCGCTAGGCGGCCCGTCCTCGGATCAGGAGCGTAGAGTGGAGCCTATTCGCAAAGTGGGCGTCGTCGGTGCGGGCCAGATGGGCACTGGGATCGCGCATGTGGTCGCGCTGAGCGGCTACGATGTGGCGATCAACGATCTTGCCAAGGACCGCTATGATGCGGCGGTTGAGGCGATCGCCAAGAATTTGGCGCGACAGGCATCAAAGGGAAAAATCTCCGAAGACGACAAAGCGGCTGCTCTCGAGCGAATATCCTTCGCCGAGAGCTACGAAGGATTGTCTGAAGCCGATCTCGTGATTGAAGCGGCGACGGAAGACGAAGCCGTTAAGCGCAAGATTTTCGTTTCGGTATGTCCATTCCTGAAGCCTGACACGATCCTGGCCACAAACACCTCGTCGATCTCCATTACGCGCCTGGCCGCGACAACCGACCGACCAGAGCGTTTCATTGGCATGCATTTCATGAACCCGGTTCCGGTTATGGAGCTCGTGGAGATGATTCGTGGCATCGCAACAGACGATGCGACGTTCGCGCGCGCCAAGGATCTTGTCGGCTCACTGGGCAAGACCATTGCAGTTTCGGAAGATTTTCCGGCCTTTATGGTCAACCGTATTCTTCTGCCGATGATCAACGAAGCCGTCTACACGCTCTATGAGGGTGTTGGTTCCGTCGATGCTATCGATACAGCTATGCGGCTGGGCGCGAACCATCCGATGGGTCCATTGCAGCTAGCCGACTTCATCGGATTGGATACCTGTCTTTCTATCATGCAGGTTCTTTACGAAGGCCTGGCGGACTCGAAGTACCGGCCCTGCCCGCTTCTTGTGAAGTATGTAGAAGCGGGATGGTTGGGGCGTAAGTCCAGCCGCGGCTTCTACGATTACCGCGGTGATGAGCCGATGCCCACGCGCTAAGTCGCAATGGACCGGGTTGTCGTGGCACAGAGGCTTGGGCCTGTTCCGTGGCGCTGTATTTGGGGTGGATGGATGGGGGCTTTTTCTCGCGGGTTTGCTGGCTTTGCGGTGGCGCTGTTTGCGCTCTCTGTGAGTACAAGCCTATCTGCCGCGTGCAAGCCTGAAAATGCCTTGTATGAGGACGACTTCGAGTTTTTGGATGTCTCCTGGGGAGCGGCAGACGATAGTATTCTCGTTGAGGACGGCACGCTCGTGATCAACGGCTCAGGCGGCCTGGTCAACTTGGAAACCAAGACGAAAGGTGCGGCGATCTGCGTCGACGTCAGCATTAAGGAAGCGGCAGAGGTCCCGAGCAGCCCCGCCGGTGTGGTGTTTTGGTGGCAGGATTGGAAGAACTACTACGCCGTTTTCCTCTGGGCCGACGGATGGCTGGAAGTGCGCCGCATGGATGATGGCAAATCGAAGACGCTGTTCACGCAGCAGACCGGCGCGCTTGAGGCCGGTGCTGGCGCCATAAACAGTATTCAGCTCAGCTTGCGGTCAAAAGACACGACGTTGTCTGTCAATGCGCAGGAAGTTCGGCGATTTAAGGCTAAGCGCCCTAAGGACGGCGGCGCTGTTGGGCTCTACGGTGTCTCGCCGGACACTGCGCCCGCAAAATTCGGCTTTGACAATTTTATTGTCGATGAGCGCTGAGCACTTGCATTAGCGCCCGAAGAGCCAATCCTCAAAACTCGCGTGCGTTAATCGCGTACCGTCCAAAACTGTCATTCGCGATATTTGCCGCGGCTCAGATCGTTGGCGTGCAGGGCTGGCGGGCGCGCGCACGTCTCTGACGGCCGAGCGTGTCCCCGCTTGCTCAGGTGCAAGAGGGTCGGTCGCATGGGGACTTCTGGTCTCCGGCGTCCGGCTCGTGTCTGGCCATTCTGCATCTAACATGCGCGAGGCTGGCCCCAATTGGTCATTTCGCAACAGGCGCGGTTTGGGCAGTGTCGGAGCAGGACGCAACTGGTTGGCTGATGCCTTGGATGCCCGTGTGGTCCGCTCTCCTCCGGGATTGTCCATCGACGAGGGAGACGGGTGTTGCGCGCTTCGAAGGCTTGTGGCCGAACTCTCGGCGATCGCGCCGCTCGGTCCGGCGAGACTGGGGATTAGGGCGGCAAGCACTAAGGCGGCGTATCTCAACATGCCCTTTAATTACGACCGGTGGCACCGCCCGGCAAGCCGTTCATTACTCAATCCGGTGCTCGGACGTGCCGGGCCTGGGAATCTCCCAATCGACCTGGACCGACACATTTGGGCAGAGTCGCTGCCTAGGGCTCGCTACGTCTAGGCCCGCCGGCGAGCGTGTCGGGCAGAGTCTCAAGACGCGCCTCAATTCTCGCAAGCCGCGCATCGATCGACGGTGCCGTGATCGGGTTCTCGCTGGCAATCATCTCCGGCGCGTGTGCGCCGAGGTTTCCTTCAATCTTCTCATGCTCGCTCTGCAGCGTTTGGATGACGATGCCGATCATCATGTTGAGGAAAATGAATGCCACCAAGAAAATGAAGGTGAGGTAGAACAGCCAGCTCAACGGATAGACTTCCATCGTCTCATACATCACGTCGGTCCAATCCTCGAAGGTAGCGACGCGGAATAGGGTCAGCATGGCGATGGAGATGTTGCCCCAAAGTGTGGCGTTGATGTCCGCGAAGAAGATGCTGCCTGCCGCCCCGTAGATGTAGAAGATGATGAACATCAGGAGCGTGACATACCCCATCCGAGGGATGGCCTGGAGGAGAGCATTAAGCAACACCTGAAGTTCTGGAATCATCGAGACGAGTCGCATAACGCGGAAGATGCGCAGGAGTCGCCCCAGTAGCGCCATTTCGCTCTCATCGATTGGAATCAGGCTTGCGCTAACAATCAGAAAGTCAAAAACGTTCCACCCCTTCGAGAAGAAGCGCTTCAAGTTTGGCTCGGCGGCCATTCTGATGAGTAGCTCAACGAGAAAAAAGATCGTGACTGCGTAGTCGAGGACCTTGAGCGCTGCAGTTAGTTTCGGCCCCAGCGGATAGGTGCCAATACCTACCTTGAGTGCCGAAATCACGATGACCGTGACGACGAACAACTCGAAAATCTTGTTGCTGCGAATATCGATAAACAATTTTTTCAGACCAGAAGCCCGGTCCATCAGTGTCTTGTCAGTCATTCGTCTCTCAGTATTGGGTGCGTCGTGACGGTGAGGTGATCGGCGATCCTAACGAGGATTGTGGTTGAAAGCCGTATTGCGGTTGGAGGCTCTCGTCATAGACAATGTAGGTGAGGATGGTCCAGGCACAGCCGGAGAGGTTCTAAGCTTGGGGGAAGAAATCGCGCTCAGAAACGGTAGCGACTTGGACGTGACGGCTCGCGGTTCAAACAAGCGTGCCAGCGCCCGGTCCATATCCGTCTCGCCGGTAGAGGTCCAACATCATGTGTCCGACGACTCTTGGCGGGCTAAGGTCCTGGTCTAGATGGTAAATTCCGCAGGCCGCGTTGTAGTCAATCTGTCACGTGAGGGGGCTAAGGTAGGTCATCCCTGACAAATATCTTGTCCAAGGAAAACCCCGGCCGCGCCAAGCGGTCGGGGTTTTCTTTTGTGCTTGACCAGCTCAAGTCGCGCGCGGCCCCGCCTCGGCAACGAGCGGCGCAATGGCGATAATGCCATCGGTCACGTAGTGATTGACCGTGCCGGCCTCGATTTCTTCGCCCGCTTGGTAAAGATCAATGACGCCAATAGTGCCGTGCCGCGATAGCTCCGCCATGATGAGATCTCGTTCCGCGTTGGTGTCTGAGTCTGTCGCATGAGTGATCTGAAACGTGAGACGGGTCAGTGAGAAGCCCGTATCCTTAGTGGCCGCCCCAACCCAAAGGACTGGCTCGCGCGTGTCCGGTCGGTGCGTGCCATGCCAGAAAACCTCGTCGACGGTCTCAGCCTCTGTCAGGCACTTTGCCCAGAACCGAACGTGATGGCGCTTTCGCGGGCTGTTGCCGATTGCCTTCTGGAACCCAATGTCCTGGCCCCGCCCGAACAGGTAGAGTGTTGAGAACGGCGCCGTGGGGTAAGACGAATTCAAGACGAAGGCCTTCACCATACCCCAGGAAGTCGAAAGCGCTAGCGGGTCGGCCTCATGCCATCCCGCTTTCGCAAACGCGGCCCTCAGCTCATCAAACGTTCCGACAAGACCCAAGTTGACCGGATCTCCAGGAAGGCCGTCGCCTGTAATGGTGAAACTCGGCACGTGCTGATGCCGTAGAACCATAAGGCCCATGCGCACAAAGTAGGGCAGGATAACGTAGGCCGCGACCGCATAGGTGGCCACAAGCGCGAGCACTGACGGTAGTTCGCCGTCGACCCATTGAAACACGTTGACAATCAGCCAAATGCCAATGGCGCCGAGGCTGAGGATCGCCAAGCGCTGAAGGATCAAGATTAGCAGTCTCACGTGCCCCAATAGAGCATAGATTCGGGTCAGTGCGCCGCAGAGAAAATGCCGCTCCGGCGAGACTTTAGGCCGCGCGGGCAGGGTCGATCTGCCAGCCAAAAGGACCTTTTCTGCGGTGCGGTTGCGCCAGCGCGCGGTTCGGCCGCCATCAGAGAGGTTCGTCGTCCTTGGTAGTTGCACCAACGCGTCGCTGGACGGATACCTTTGGTTAAGCTGCCGTAGCGCTTGCTACTGCGACAGCGGCATGTCGCGACGCCTGGGACCGCATCGAATTGCCACGTAAATTTTGCGCCTAGACACTTGTAGCTCGGCGCTCGCAAAGCGAATATCACAGGCGTGATTTGAGCATCGGGGCGCCAGCTCAGGGGGGATGAAGCCGGCCATGGAATTTGACGCGTTATTGCTCTCACGAATCCAATTTGCATTCGTGGTGGCGTTCCACATTCTCTTCCCAGCCTTCACGATCGGCCTTGCAGCATTCCTTGCGGTATGTGAGGGGCTTTGGCTCAAGACCGGTCACGATGTCTTCAAGCGGCTCTATCTCCATTGGGTGAAGATTTTCGCGCTCGCTTTTGCGATGGGCGTCGTATCCGGCGTGGTCATGTCCTACCAGTTTGGAACCAACTGGTCTGTCTTTGCGGACAAGACAGGTTCGGTGATGGGGCCGCTCCTTGGCTATGAGGTTCTAACGGCCTTCTTCCTTGAAGCGACATTCCTCGGCGTCATGCTATTTGGGTGGAATAGGGTCGGTAGGACACTGCACTTTGTCGCCACGTGCGCGGTGGCCATCGGAACGTCTTTGTCAGCTTTTTGGATTCTGGCAGCTAACAGCTGGATGCAAACGCCCGCCGGTTTTGCCCTGGATCCCGAAACAGGCACATTCTACGCCACCGACTGGATCGCGGTGATTTTCAACCCGAGCTTTCCGTCGCGTTACGTTCATATGATGCTCGCCGCATTCATAACGACAGCTGCCGTCATACTCGCAGCAGGCGCGTGGCAGATGTTGCGAGGACGTTCGTCACAACCGACCCGCTGGCAGACGCGCATGGCTGTAGGGACGCTCGCCGTCCTCATGCCGCTGCAGATCTGGGCGGGCCATTGGTCTGGCGATGTTGCTCATGAGCATCAACCGGCAAAAATCGCCGTCTTGGAAGGTTGGTGCGAGTCAAAAGATATTCAGGGTACGGTTCTTCTGGCCTGGCCCGCGGACAACGAGTGTGGTCATGATGTGATAGAGATCCCCAATACGAGCCCGATACTCTTCGCAAACGCCCATGGAGAGCTCAAAGGCATGGACGCCTTTGCCGAGGACCAGAGGCCGCCATTTTGGATCGTCTTCTGGAGCTTCCGATTCATGGTTGGCGCGGGTCTCATTCTACTGGGCCTCGCGTTTTGGGGTGTCTGGAAGTGGTGGCGCGGCACGATCGACACACCAGGTCTTTTCCATTGGCTTGCCGTCCCATCGGGCTCGCTGGGCTTTATCGCTGTTCTCACCGGCTGGATTACAGCCGAAGTCGGCCGTCAGCCTTGGACGGTTTACGATCATTTGACCACGGCGGAAAGCGTAGCGCCGGTTTCTACCGGACAGGTGGCAACGTCTTTGCTGGTCTTCATGGTGGTCTACGCGATCGTCTTCACGGCGGGGGCCGTCTACATGGCGCGGATCGCAACCCGCGGCTTCGAGGACGATGGAGCGGGTCCGCCAGCGGATAGCCGCCGCGCTCCGGGTTCGCCGCTTGGTTCAGTCGACGAGCCGGCGCAGGTTCCGGGCGACATTGTTGCAGCAG